>JAACDL010000038.1 GCA_009936765.1 Methanobacteriota archaeon | reverse complement strand
TGCTCGAAGGTATTCAAAGCGGCAATTACTAGGCGGCTCTTTGGATATTATGTCGGATTGTATTTCGTTTTGTGTTGCACCATGTTTGATGATTTTCGCAATGTTTGGACGAATGGGGGAAGCATCCCCTATCTGGACAATCTCTCTGGCTCTAGGTTGTTTCTGGGTCATTGCTTGTGGAATGTTAAGGCTAGCACGTTTCCAACATGATGAAGGAGGATACGTTCCTTACTTCTACGGTCTATCATCTCCTGCCAGCGCTCTAATTCTTCTCTCGGCAGCAGGTCTATTTTGGCTACAGCCATCTTCAGGCTATGGGCCTGCGTTGTCCACATGGGACTGTAATGCTGCAATTTGTGGAAACGGTATTCCAAAACCATACTTCGATTTCTTAATCCTCCCAATTATGATTATTTGCGGTGGACTTATGATATCAGATAGGAAAATGTCCAAACTAAAATCCGGGATTCAACTCAGATTATCATCTTTGCAATTTGCAGCACTGTTGTTTGCAATAATTCATGCTATGACTGAGACAGACACTTGGGATTCAGGTGAGGACCTTTCAGGAACAGGTTTCACTATGTTCTTATTCAGCTTCTCACTGTTCTGGACCATTGTATATGTTGTCGGAGGGCCACGTTTAGTTGCACTTGACACCATGGACGACCAGAGTGAGTAATGGCGCGCATCTTTCGTCGGATAAATCGACACGCGCGGTATAGTTACTATCGCGCACCTTATCTATCATGAGAACGGCATCCGTAAATGGATGGGGATCCTATGAGTGCTAGCGAAAGCAAGTCAACGACAGGAAGAGGGTTGAGAAGAGGTGGCGATAGCCAGATGGATCTTTCAGCCTTACGCGCTCAATTTACGTCTACTCCATCCCCATCTTTGGACCAGACAATGATGCAGAGCTCAAGGTTCCGTGAAGAAGAGAAGCTTCGAGCCAAACTTCGACGTGAGAGTAAGTTACGCCGTGAAGCATTAGCAGAAAGAATTTCTCTTATGCAGGATAACATGGCTGTAGATATTTCTAGACAGCATGAAATGACTCTGAGTGCGTTTGAAGGCGACCTTCGTCGTCAGATGGAAGACGAACTATCACAATTAGAATCAGAGACTCTTAATCGCGAAGAAATTAGACTTCGTGAAATGCATGAGATGCGCCTGGAAAGAGAGGTTCAGACTCTGAAGGATACATTAGATGTTGAACAAGACAGAAAGGTTGAGGAACACAGATCGTTAGTTATCAGCCAATTAGAAAGCCAACTTTCTGAAGACCATCGCCGTAGATTATCTTTACAGAGAGAAAAATTAGAAATCGAATTCAATCAAGCACTACAAATGAAAATACGTGATCTTGAATCAACAATTCAGAAAGAAATGGAAAGCCGCTTCTTAGATTTAGAGTCTAAAGAAGTAGCCAAACTTGAAGAAAGCCAATCGCAGAAGTTATCTGAACGAGAGGAAGCACTACGCCGTGGTATCCGTACAAGGCTTGAGCAGCAACTGAAATTACGCCTCAAACAGAGAGAAGCAACCATGCGTGCTGAATATGAACGCAGAAGTCTACGACTCGAAGAAGACATAGCTGCTTCAATTCAGGATGAATTGGAAACCCGACTCTCTTCTGAAACAAAAGAACTCGAAGAAAGAATGCGTCAAGACATCGAACTTGCAGTAGCTCGTCGAAGACAAGAACTCAGAGGCGAAGTCGAACGTCAGTTAGAAGCCAGACATGCAGAAAAGTTGTCCGATAGGAAAGGACGCCTTCGGGAAAAGTACGATTTGACGTTCTCTAAGGCCGTTGATGATATTTCAAAATCACTCGAGTCCGAACTGGAATCAGAACTAGAATCTAGGATGGATCAGGAGTTTGAATCATACCGTAATGCTAGAGAAGCAGAGATACAAAACCGCCTGGCAAGATTCCGATATGAGAGAGAGGCAGAATTGCACGATCAATTATCCGAGAGGTTCGATTCGAAGAAAGTTGATTGGTCAGAGCGCCTAGAACTAGAATTCACGGCACGCGAAGCAGCAGCACGCAAAGCCATAATGTCCGAAATTGATGGTAGACTGAGGAATGAAAGAATAACTCATGAAACAGATTTAGATCTACTAAAGGAAGAGACAGTCCTAGAATTAGAATCTGAAATGGAAGACCGCCTTGCAGAATTCAGAAGTCGCAAGGAAGACGAAGTTGCAACTCAGCTCGAGAGACAACTCGACAAGAGAGAAGAAATCATGCGTAACAAGGCTCTCATCGAAGTACGTAAGAGAGAGGCCAACATTAGGGCAGAGATTGAAGCACAACTTGGTGTCAAGCGTGCTGAAATTAGAGATAGACTATCTAACTTAACTAAGAAAATGGACGACTTTAGGTCCATGGCTGAAGTCAAGATGAGAGAATCCATCGAAGGTAAAGTTCAGACAGAAATAGATGATGATGAATCACGTCTTGCAGAACAGCAATCCGAGTTTGATGAATTGAAATCACAGGATAGCAGAGCAGAAAAGCGCCAATCTTGGCTACAAGCGATATCTGGGCAAGGGACACAGGCAGAACCTCCTCAGATGGGACTGGATCCAAGTGCACTAGGTGCAAAACCGAGTGCGCTGGGTGCGAGCGCAGGTCGACCTATGCGAGGAGCAATGGCTCAAGCAGCGGCTCAGCACACTCCTTCAATGGGGCTAGCCGGAATGAGAGCACCGCGCTCTACTGCTAAATCTCTAAGTGGAGCACAACCAATTGCTAGGCCGGTAAAAGCGCCAATAGGTGGAATGAATTTACCAGCACAAGGGGCAATTTTGCCACAACCTATCATGCCTAAGATTGTCAGGCAGCCAATTCAACAACCAATGGTCCAGCCAGTAGTCCAAACGCCAGAAGTTCTCACTCCTGCCGTCGAACCAATTGCTGAGAAGTTGGTGAGAACGCCAGTAATCAGTCCACCAACGATTGCTACAGTTCAGGAACCAGTACTCGAACCTGCTACAACAGTTATTCCGATTGAAAGCCAATTAGAAATCGAGGACGTCAAACCTGAACCCGTTATTGATGAAATAGTTCCAGAAATTGAGTCTATGGACGATATTCTAGATGAAGCTCTAGATGCGGCTATGGAAGATGAAATGAACCAGGTTCAAGAAACTGTAATGTTGACTCCGATCAGGACCCTAAAGGTTGCAGAAGAGATCAAGACTGCAGTATTGAAGACCGTAACGGTCAAGACACTAACTCCAGTAAAGAGGAGAGGGCCGCCGCCTTCTTCTCAACAGGGTGTAAAGCCTGATGTTGATGGTGAAAAAGAGGCTACTGCATCTCTAAAACCTGTAACTAAATTGACACCAGTTTCTTCACCTAATACAACTTTGAATATTATTTCAGAGGAAGAAGAAAACTGATTTCATCAAACGCTTTACTCCGAGCCATTGATAGTGTACCTCTGATTGGGGTAAGTTATGAGGAAGACCATTGCATTTGTTCTGGCAATCCTGCTAATACCTGTAATCCCGTCAGTCCAAGCAGAATCAAATCTGTTAGATGTGGGGGTTATCGACTCGGTGGATGGTAGATTCGTCCACACTTCATTCTCTTCATCATCGACATTGATTACTCTGACATCAACTGGCAACCTTTCAGAGCATTTCTGGGGAAGTGGTGAATTAATCACACAATGGTCAATTGAATTGAACATCTCTGCAAACTCAGCCACACCAGATTCTACCGGCTTACAAATAGCAGTTTCTCATACAGATGGCGTTTATGTCATCAATACCGAATTAAGAGTAGTATCGGCCATTTACAATACTAGTTCTTCAGTTGATTACGTGGTGTGGGATACCGAAGGCGAACTTTGGCTCGGGTTCTTTGGCGGTGAAAGAAAAGCAAAGGAGTTTGACGGGGTCGACTTTACAGGGTATGCAACTCCTTCCCACAATACTGCAATGACTGCAATGACAATCATTTCAGATAATAGAATAGTTACAGGTGGAAGAGACAATTTAGTCAAGGTAACTACTCAAGAAGGAGTTTTGGAAAGAAGCTTATCCGACTTCAGCCAATACCCTAGCGTGATAATCAATGATGGTAGTGGCAACATTATTGTTGGATGTACAAATGGTGATTTATTCAGATACGACTTCAATGACTGGTCGATGGAGGAATTAGCAATTTCAAGCAGTCAAACGATTAACTCGATTACTATAGCAGATAATGGGAAAATCTTGGTAGGTACTCAAAATGGAAATTTACACATCATTGATGATGTCACATTCACCGAAGATGAAGAATATACATCTGCAGGCAGAGTCATGACTGCAACTTTTGGTAGTGAAGGCCAGTTATACATCATTACGACATTTTCAACATCCTCCAAAATCAGACTTTATGACTTAGATTCCGACTCTGATGGTGTATCAGATAGTTTAGATCTGTTCCCGCTAGACTCCACTGAATACAGTGACCAGGATGGCGATGGGTATGGTGACAACCCCGATGGAACAAATCCAGATACTTTTCCAGAAGATGTATCCCAATGGGCAGATGTAGATGGAGACGGCTTTGGCGATAACCCTGATGGGAACTCTTCAGACGATTTCCCTACAAACCCTTCACAGTGGAAAGACACAGATGGTGACGGATATGGCGACAATTCAAATGAAGAAATGGGAGATAGATTCCCCTTAGAACCAACTCAGTGGGCAGATACAGATTCCGATGGATTTGGCGATGAAGTTGATGGATACAATGGCGACCATTGTCCTGAACAAAACGGATTCTCCGAAATCGATAGGAAAGGTTGCAAGGATTCAGACGGCGATGGATATTCCGACCCAACAGACGACTGGACAATTGGCGATGGTGCTGACTTTTCAATTTATGATAAGTCACAGTGGATTGACTCTGATGGCGATGGTTACGGAGACAACCTATCAGGTAATGATGCGGACACGTGCCCTAACACAGCTGGAAATTCCACCAACACCTACATTCCTGAGATATCGGATGATGGCACATTAAGTCTAATCTATGTAGTCAGAGAAAAATTCGGTTGTATTGATAGTGACGGGGATGGTTTTTACGATTTAGGCGATGACTTACCCAACGATGGACGAGACTACATTGATACAGATGGAGATGAAGTTGGAAAGAGTCGAGATTACAATGATTCAAATCGATTAGTTCAAACAGAAGTTGACCACTGCGCTCAAGTTTCGACAGATGAAACTGAAATGTGCTTAGGAATTAGAAGTGTAGATTATCAAACTTATTTATCCGGATTATCCAATACCGATGATGCCCTTTCGTATTATCAATGGCAATTGTCAGAGCAGGAAGCAGAAGAAGAAGAAGCTTCCAGCAAGCAATACTGGTCCACAGCAGCAGAAATATTACCGTTCCTAGGAGCAGGTTTCGCCTCAATAGTCGCAGTCTTGCTAATATACGCAGCAATCGGTAAATCTCGCCGACGTAGATCATTAGTGAAGACATATGGGCTTGCATTCGCTAATGATGACAACAGTGCTGAGACCGAAGCCCTCGAAGGTAAAGCAGGTCTTTCTGCAGTTGGCGGAGTCGACTCTGGCAAATTCTGGGACGATGATGTTGATCCAATGGAAGTCGCTGATGATGGCGACTTAATCGGTGGCGGATTCGATGACATTGATCTGAAAGGATCTGAAGAAATGACTGAGACAACAGAAATAATGGAAGAAACCGCTTCTCTTGAAGAATTAGCAGGAATGCCTACTCAGAGTAAAGTTACAGAAGAAAACATTCCAGATATCGAGTCAACTACTGAGCCCGCATCACAAGAGGCGCCAGAAGCACCTCCTGTTCCTGCTGAAGGACTGCCTGACGGTTGGACAATGGACCAATGGAAATGGTATGGTGCAGAGTGGCTTGCAAAGCAAAAATAGGCTTAATCAGCGCGCCATACTATCGGTAGGCTGGACTTCAAATCTCCCAATTGAGAGCCACTATAAATCGGACTTCCGTCTACTTTCAATGTGCTAGTAATTAGCCAAAGAATCGCATTCCAACTTTTTGGTGCTGCGAATAATTCAACTTCACCTATTGTTGCTTTAACTAATAATTTACCTGCATCACTCTTAGAATCAAAGATGGCATGAACCAAATCTTTGGTAGAAAACATGTGGCCAGTTGGTCTCCAATCCATATGATCACCTCAAACCTTGAATGGTGCAAGATTTAGTCGCTGAACTAAGTGCTCCGCATTTACATCTGCAACTTCTTTCATTTGTGAACGTAAGTTATCCAACTCTCCATTCATTTTACTGAGTTTGTGAGTACGAATTAATTCTGTAATAAAAGCGTCCACACTCTTGTGTCCATCCATTGTTCGAAGAGTATTCAACTGTCTTCGAACCTCATAACTTACACTAACTGAGGTCATACCTTCGCCGGTCATGATTGACCTTGGAAACTCTAGACTACTTGAATCCCACGCGACTAGAGTCGTAACCCAAGCCTGTTTGTGGATATTACTAGTATGACCGGCCTTGTTTATCCAATAATAGACGTGGATGCTCAGTCACTCCGAACTGCCTACGCATTTCCTGGACTCTTTCATGATATTCTTTGGTAAGCGACCAATATTCTCTACTTCCCGCTCCTGCTCCACTGTTGCTCGGTTTGTTGAGTATTACAGTGGGAGCGCCAGTCCATGCTGCTTCGGCAACTTTAGCTAGTCGACGAATTGGTGTTTTGAAGACTTTTCTTGGAATTTTAGATTGAACCTCTTTACAAACATGCAGAGATAACTTCGACCTTTGGTCAACCATTGTCATAGCAACACCGAATATCTTCAAATTTCTATTGATTCTCTTTTGTATCATTTTAACACTGTTCATCAGCATGCTGAATCCTTCCAGTGCGTAATATTCAGCCTGGACTGGTATGAATACCCAATTCGAAGCGCATAGTGCATTGATCGATAGTAATCCCAATGAAGGGGGGGTATCAATGATTATGTGGTCAAATTGGTCGATAATTGGCGCTAGTGCCTCTCTTAGCCTAGTTTCTCTACCGATTCTATGGCTCAATTCAATTTCAGCCCCAGATAGGTGAATGTCGCTGGGAAGTAGCCATAGGTTTTCAATTGCTAAATCTTCAGGTACACGTTTCGAATTTTCATTTCTTTTAGCCCAAGCCTTTTGCATTGATTCAGTAATTTGTTCGGGAGATATGAGATATTCTTCCATCAGTGGAAGGTCTTCTCCACTATCGTTTACTAACAAATCATATGCTGTTTTCTTGATTTTCTTCTTCTCAACGCCAAAAGATGTTGCGCAATTTCCTTGCGGGTCTAAATCGATGAGTAATACCTTTGCAGGTGGGACTTTGAATTTAGTAGAACCTTTGGCGAGTGCTGTAGCCAAATTGACTGCAGTAGTCGTTTTCGCGCAACCGCCTTTCTGATTAGCGACTGCTACTACCATCTTATACGGATTCATCAAATACCCCTGAAAATACTCTGCTGTAAACTATCGAGGCGGGCGGCCCTCTGTAAAGAGTCGCATTCATCGAGTAGTAATCATCCCTGTTGGATGACTGGTACTGGAACTTCGGAGAGGATTTTGCGCACAATGTGCATTCCAGTAATTCCACGAATCTTAGCCTCTGGCTTCATTACGATTCTGTGAGAGATAATCTGTAATGCAATTCCTTTGATGTCGTCAGGGATTACATAGTCACGCCCATCCACTGCAGCAGCGGCTCTACCGGTCTTGAATAGGGACTGGCTTGCACGAGGAGATGCACCGTTCACTACACGGTGGTCTTCACGAGTTCTCTGAACAATCTCAACGATGTATGAGAGGATTGCAGGGTCGACATGTACTGTTTCAAGCGCCTTCTGCATAGCAACTACTTTCTTTGGAGATGTTATTTGTTCAACATCGTGTTGATCTTTTCCACGTAGTTTACGGCGAGCCAGAATTGCCTTTTCTTCAGCACGATCAGGGTAACCCATGCTCATCTTCATCAGGAAACGATCCATCTGAGCTTCTGGTAATGGATATGTTCCTTCTTGTTCGATAGGGTTCTGAGTTGCTAATACAACGAAAGGTGCAGGCAACTTGTGCGTGATACCTTCGATTGTAACCTGCTTCTCTTCCATTGCTTCTAGCAATGCAGCCTGTGTCTTAGGTGGAGCACGGTTAATTTCGTCAGCAAGAAGAATGTTGGAGAACAGAGGTCCTGCACGTAGTTTGAATTCTCCAGACTTTTGGTCATACATGTATGTCCCCATGATGTCACTCGGAAGCAAATCGGGGGTGAACTGAACACGCTTGAATTTACATCCAAGAGCACGAGCAAAGGTATTGGCAAGTAATGTCTTAGCAAGTCCAGGGAAATCTTCTAGCAGCATGTTTCCGTTAGATAGAACTCCAACGGTAACTCTACGTAGATTTTCGTTCTTACCTATGATAACCTTGGAAACTTCTCCCATCAATGAGTTTGCGATGGAAGAAACCGTAGCAATAAGGTCCTTTGTACGATGGTCACCTGCTGGTGCGCCTGCTTGGAATCCTGCATTCATGGTAATAGCACCTCGTGGTACAAGAGGGGAACCAATCAATTCCATACTTCAAGGTATTGCGTATACAAGTCGTTGGCAATTGAGCAAATATTGGGGGATTATCTTCCCCAAAAGTGGTCTTGCTTACGATGTAGACGAGTAATTTCTTCCAGAATCTCCTCTTCTATGGGTGTGAGTTCTAATTTTCTTAGGCGCTTAGCATGGGATGCAGGTATGTCTACCCAAAACTCGTCACCTTCTTCGATATGACGGCCAACAGTTGGACCCATTACAGCAACTGCAAGTTCTTCTCCCTGGTGGCCTTGTTTCACTTCATCACTAGATCGAGTCCTTAAACTCTTGATTTGGCCTACTGCGGTACCATCCAATTTCATGATTCGTTGGCCCACATGGACTCTACCACCCAGAACACGCATACCTACAATTGCAGGTCCCTTGTTTCTGAAAGTGTGGTCCTTGAGATAACGTAAGTGGCCAGGATACACAAGGTTCTCTCGTGCCGCCGCATCCATTTCGGCTTTGGTTGTCTCTCTCCATTCTTCAAATTCTTCAAGAATGCGATAAATAATTTCGGCGTCGATGAATTTGATTTCAGCATCCGGGCCTTCTAATTTAGGCTGCACTTCAGTATTACCCTTGACAGAGAAGGCCAGAATTATTTGATTCAACGGGTCTTCAGCACACTGAGCAGTGATGATGTCTCTCTTATTGACGGGTCCGATAGTAGCCATCCTGATAGGGATGTCAATCTTGTTTAATTCGAAAGCTAGTGCTTCTAATCCACCAACCGTGTCGGCTTTGATGACAACGCCTTCTTCAGCAATCTCCACCGATATCGATGCTTCTTTGTAGGCTTCCTTCTCTGCGTTTGCTTTAGAATCGGAATCGTTAGTTTGCCTCAGTGCTGTCCCTGCTAGAACGTTTTCAAGTCCAGGCGCTACAATTTTGAGCCCACATGCAGCAACAGCGTTATCGCATGATTCCCAACGGTCACCAGCGTCACGCATTTCAGACATTCCTTTCGGCCTAAACATCCCCTTGATGTGTGTTGTAAATGGCCCATTGGCTCCAACAAGGGTTATGCTGTCTCCAACATTTAATTCACCACGATTGAGGATTACATCAATTGTCTTGCCTAATCCTCTTTCATCCTTCATCTCTAAGACAGTTCCTTCACCATTGCCTAATGTGTCTCGTAATCTATCATCAAGGAACCTTTCAGCGAGACCCACAGTGACAGTTAACAAATCTTGAAGTCCTTCTCCATCCTTGGCAGAACAGGGAACCATTGCTAGATTAGATTTGAAATCGCGAATTTTGTCATATCTTTCAATATTGAATCCGTGTTCACTGAATTGTCCTAACAATTTCCAGTAACGCTCTTCGAAATACTGTTGAACATCTTCTCTCTGATTCGCCCAAGATTCAATGAACGAACGTCCTTCGACGGTTCTCCAGCCATGAAGACGGTCAACTTTGTTAGCGGCAACTACGAATGGTGTTTTTTTGTCTCTGAGGATCCTTAGACTTTCGATAGTTTGTGGTTGTAAACCTTCCATCACATCTACGACAAGAATGGCGATGTCAGCTAATGCACCACCTCTGCTTCTCAAACTAGTAAACGAATGATGCCCAGGGGTGTCAATGAATAAAAGTCCTGGGCTGTTGAAATCTTTGCCGCCAGTCATGGGTGCACATGTCTCATTGAGAATTTTCGCAGGAACTTCTGTTGCACCAATGTGCTGAGTTATTCCGCCGGCTTCTCTATCCATCACACTTGCTTGTCTTTCGCTACCAAGTGATCTAAAATGATCCAAAACACTTGTCTTGCCGTGGTCAACATGACCGAGTACAGCTACGATTGGTTGTCGTTGCCAACCCAGTTCTTTCTCCTCTTCTTCAGGAGCGGTTTCTAAGCCATCTCCATCATCAGACATATCAAAAACTCCAATTGGATTTTTAATTTTTCAATTGACGTTCAATTCACTCGTAAACCCAAGATTGACTATCTTGGTTCCAGTCGTTAACGCCTTCTGGGAACCATAGTCCCAGTTCGAATTCTGCAGTATCTGTAGCATCGGATCCGTGAATCATATTGTAGCCAATGTCCATTCCGAAATCGCCACGGATTGTTCCCGGGGCTGCTTCTCTTCCATTGGTTGGACCGATTAGATTGCGAGCCACACTAATTGCATCTCTTCCAGACCATGCCATGCAAACTACAGGGCCACTGGTTACGAACTTGATTAGACCTGGGAAGAAAGGACGCTCTGCATGAACTGCATAATGCGTCTTTGCTATTTCTTCACTAGCTATGACTTGCTTAAGTCCAACTAATTGTAGTCCCTTTCTTTCGAATCTTTGAATGATTTCTCCAACTAGTCCGCGTTGCACACCGTCAGGCTTTACCATGATATACGTAGTCTCCATACTAATTCCACCATTGTGGCCGACTGGCAAGCCCTATTTGAGCGCAGCGATGAAACAAGCAAAGTTGCTTGGTATCAAATGCCGCCCTTGACGAAATGGCGGGTCCACTTGACCTTGCGCGAATTTCGCTTTAGTTTGACTGCATTCTTACGTGCTTTGCTGTTAGCAAACCACTGTACTGTGCCATCTCTGCGGATGAACATTAATCCTGTGCCCGGTTCGATAACTTCTCCGGAAAAAGTGCAAATTCTCTGTTCTGGCATGATGATCACCTATAGTTGAGTTTACGAGCTTCCCTTCCAGTGTCGCGAAGCATTAGGACATCTCCGAGACGGACAGGTCCGAGTACGTTTCTTGTGATAATTCGTCCCACGTCACGAGGGTTTGGCGCATCGTTGACACGCACCTTGACTTGAGTAGCTTCGCCAGTCATACCGGTTCTTCCTACAATCTCGACGACCTCAGCAGGCCATCCTCCGAGTTCTTCAGACATTTTTTATTCCTCCGAATTCAGATAATCTCAGTTAGAAAGCCCCTTTACGAGCTCTACAACTTCGTCGAATTTTTCCTTTGCGCCCTTGGAAACTTCAAGGAGTGCAAGAGATGCAGTCTTTACGCCACCTGGCATGCCTGCTTCTTTTGCTAGGAATTCTTGGCTAGGAACGTATCCGAATGGAATACCTTTCTCAGCGCAGATTAGAGGGATGTGTGCCAATAGTTCTGGCGGGTTGACATCCTCTGCCATAATGATGAACTTTGCAGTACCGCGTTCCGCAGCCTTGGTAACCTCATTAGATCCTTTTTTCATTCTACCGTTGTTGTTCGCCTGAACCATCTCGTAGATCTTATCTGCGACATCGTTAGGGGTATCAAAAGACACGTGTGCACTCATTGAAATCACTCTCATGCTTATGTGAAGCAACGCTGCGCACGACCTCGCGAATATAAACACCACGGATTAGCAAATTCTGGTGAAAATCAGATTTCTTCGAGTATTTTACGGACACCGCGAGCCAATGCGGCCCCTCCGGAGATGACGGCCCGACTATTGGATAGGCTAGAGGTGGCGTGCACGCCGTCGACATGATTGGCCAACCTAGCGATTGCCCCGCCGGTGAATAATCCGTGAGTGCATGCTGCATGAACTTCGGTCGCACCCTGGCTTCTCAAAGCATCTGCTGCTTTACAGATAGTTCCACCTGTAGCAATCATGTCGTCGACGATTGCCACAATCTTCCCGTCGACGTCCAAATCTTTGGCTTTGTGAATGATTGTATGGGCGTCGATTCTAGTTTTCTCTAGGTATGAGAAGGGTAAGCCGATGGCATCGGCAACAGCACTAGCACGATCAATAGCGCCCTTGTCTGGCGACAGAATGAAATCTGGCTCTACAGTTTTCCGCAGGTGTTCAGCAATTTCTGGCATCGCTGAGGTAAATGCTACGGGGATGGGCATTCCTTCCAATGCTACGGGGGCGTGGAGGTCGAATACCACAATTCCGTCA
>JAACDL010000006.1 GCA_009936765.1 Methanobacteriota archaeon | reverse complement strand
GAGGGAAGATCTCCAGAATTACATGTTGAAATACAATCAAATCAAGGTTCGTGGAGAATTGAAGACAGATATCCCGCGAGTGATACAACCGAACTGGTAATGTCTCTAGGAACTGAACTTGAGAGAGTGTCGGGCGGTCAGAATGTACTACCTGATGCCTCAACTGGGCCTGTTTACCAAAGCATGCCTTTGACAGAAGATTTGTACATCCAAGGCATGCCTAGGTTACACGTTGAAGTTTCCACTACAACAGTAGGTGGCCAGTTGTATGCGCTGTTAGAAGACTGTGATGGCAATAACTGTATTCACATAGGCCATGCAATAATGGATCTTAGATATCACGAAGGCGGAGAAGAATTGTCATCAACTTGGGCTCCAATTGTTGGAACGATTACTGCCAAAATGGAGTTCTTTGCATTAGATGCAGAGATATCGGAAGGCCACACTATTAGGCTTTCATTACTTTCAACAGGTGAAGATTATTTACCTGCATCCACGTCTTCTATCGTTACAATCTCTGAAGGAGAAGGTAGTACACTTCAATTAGATATTTTCAACCACGAGGAGAAGATGTACTGGGAACCACCGGTTTGCGCTCATACAGTCTGCACTTCGTGATTGCCCGGCCTCCACATTGTGAAGATAATTCCGAAGGCAATCATTGCGCATGAAAACCATACCATGCCCATTTTTAGTGTAAGATCGGTGTTATTCAAAAGCCATCCTGCTGTGAATGTACTGAAACTAAATGATATCGACATCAGCAACATGTCAATACTGAATACTCTGCCCCTGACCTCATCTTCTACCCATTGTTGAGTAAGAATAGTAGATAGTACCCAGTTAGCACCACTGGCAGAATGTGCAAGTATAATCAATGCGATTGTTAAGTAGAGGTTATCGAATAATGTAATTCCTATTATGAGATAGAAAAACCCAGACACCGAGACAAGAATACCTACCAATGCAGGCCACTTACTTTTGTTTGTAAGATATTTCCTAGCAATAATCGGACCAATCCCTGTCCCTATTCCACGAGCCATGAAAAATAGACCAATTCCTGCAGCCATTTCGCCCGGAGACATTCTAGACCCTGCAATCACCAAGAACACAGCAGCAAGGCCGCCTCCTGCTAAGTTCCAAGTTGTTTTGGCAAACACGATTCGTTTCAATCTAGGTTCGTCAATTAATCTTACAAAACCTGCCTTGATATTCTTTACTGCCGTGCTAAATATTGGCCCTTTCATTTCTTTACTCACAGTCTGAGGTAGATTGAGAGGCAGTAGTATAAGCGCACCTACAAGGAATGTAATCGAATCGATGATGAATGCAGCGTTAACACCATATTCAGATACAACAATACCACCCAAGAATGCACCCGTTGCAAGAGCAGTAGACCATGTTGCTGCATCTAATGCATTTGCAGTGGCCAACTCTTCTTCAGAGACAATATTTGGTAAAGCTGCTCTTTCTGCTGTCATATATGCCCCGTGTAGTATCATCATTACTCCTGACAATCCAATAAGCCACCACATATCCTCTTCTCCATCGACCAGTAAGAAGCACAATGCTAGGCCAACCTGAGCCAAGTTGGAGATTATCATTATCCATTTTCGAGACCATCTATCTGCAAGCAATCCAGTGATTGGCTGTAGTATCGCAAAGCCCAACATTCTGATGGTGAATAGTAAACCAAGCATGGCTTCAGAGCCAGAGTATTTCAGAATCAGAGTAAATAGGGCAATCGTGTTGAACCATTCGCCCATCATCGAAATGACTGCTGCTGCCCAAAAAATACGAAATCTACCATTCTTCTTTAGTAATTCGAAATAACCTATTTCTTTCAAAATCACTCCTCCTCAGAAATCCGTGTACCGGGTTCTAGGAGGCTGCATATTATCCATTTAGATGTAGGAGTATTCGATTTGACAGCAGTCGATTTTAGTGGGACAAGAACATTTGCTTCTGGGAAATAAGTGGCTATATTTCCTCTTGGGATGTCGTAGGCTACTAACCTCCATCCATCACTTCTTCTTTCCTCGCCCTCGAAGTGTGAAACGATATCGACGATGTGCCTGGATTTCCAACCACGTTCAATCATGTCAGTTGCATTCATCAATACGATTCTTCGATTCCCATGTATTCCGCGATATCTATCATGAAGGTCGTAAATGGTAGTGTTGTACTGGTCATGCGATCTAATAGTCATCATTACAAATCTATCATTTGGAATGCTAACATCTGGTAATTTATGGGCTACAAAATGTGCTTTATTATCCGGAGTATTAAATGAACGCGAATCTCGTGGCGGGGTTGGTAATGCGAAACCATTCGGAGTTCTAACTCGCTGATTATAATCTTCAAAACCAGCCAATGCCTTACTCATCAATTCTCTGATATTATCATAATTTTCAACAAGTTTCATCCAATCTCTTTCGCCATCAAGGGAACTATTTGCTAGTGCGGCAACTATCCAAGGCTCACTTTTTAATGAACTACTAGAGGGCTTTAGATTACCCTTGGATGTATGTACAATGCCCATCGAGTTTTCAACAGTAACAAATTGTTTGCCTTCTTTCTGAATATCTAATT
>JAACDL010000037.1 GCA_009936765.1 Methanobacteriota archaeon | reverse complement strand
GAGGGCCCAGTTGGCTCTAAGTCTGTTAAGTCTGCAGTTTCTGGAAAATTCCCAGAAAAGATTGACGCCATTTCAGAAATAATTTCCTCAAAGAGCGACGCTGAGGCAGAAATTCTGCGCCTCCAAGAAAGAGTTGCTATTCTTACAACAATAGCTCCTCTTAACATACCTCTAGAACTGATGACTGAGATTTCTTCAGTTGATGTTTATCTTGGTGAAACTTCGAAAGCCGGTAAAGCATTCTCAGTATTCGGCGAACTGAAAAATCGTGTTGAGATGCACATTGCTGACAAAGTAGTTGCTGTTGCTTGCCAAGGTAAAGATGCTGCTGAAGTACAGATGGCAATGGGCGAACTCGGGGCAAAACCAATTCAAATTCCAAGCGGTAAAGGAAAACCTTCGGCACTACTTGCTAAGGCCCTAAAAGACATCGCAAAATCCGAGAAACTAATCTCAGACTCTGGGAACAAAATGCAGGCATGGGCTCAATCAAATGGACGAATGCTACTAGCCGTCCAAGAACACTTAGAGCGCGAGAATGAAATCCTAACCGGTCACACGCTCTGCGCTACAAGCGCCCATGCATACGCTCTAGATGCATGGTTGCCTACTGCAGACGCAGACCATGTGAGGAGCGTTCTTTCCAAGGTTTCTTCACATCTTAAGATAGAAGAGTTCGTTGAAGATCACGGACATCATGACCATGATGACCACCACGAAACAGAATATCCTCCTGTAGAGTACGATACTTTGGCAGTAACTCGCCACGCATCCGCTCTCACCAATCTAGTTGGCAGGCCTAAGTATGGTTCAATCGACCCTACTAGTATGCTAGCATTCACATTCCCAATCTTCTATGGATTAATCCTTGGAGATGCAGGATATGGTCTTGTAATTATGCTACTTGCCTTATTCCTCAAGTCCAAAATGGGCCACGACCCATTGGGTGCAGTAGGCGCTAGAATCCTGATGAATATGGGTATTGCTACATTCATTGTAGGTATACTAACAGCCGAGGCATTTGGTTTCGTAATTGAAGATTGGTCGCCGTTTGCTGCATTCTATGATGCATTATACAATGCCACACACCATTCACTAACAGGCACAGTGTTTGAAGAATGGTTTGGACTATCTCACACATATTTACCATTCCATCGCGCAGGAGGCGCTCTGCAAGATTACATCCTATTGTCCATATACTTAGGATGCGCACACCTTCTTGTTGGATTCATTATTGGATTCATCAACGTATTCAGAGCGCATGGCCCAGTCGCAGCTTTCTTCGAGAAAGGGTCTTGGCTACTGATTCTAATCGGTGGTTCAGCCCACATTCTGCGATTCATCACCGATGAATCATACGGTACCTTCGAAGGATCAGTTTGGTCTATGATGGTAATCGTAGGGGTAATCTGTCTGATTTACGGTCTTGCTGTTTACGAGGGATTCGGGTGGCTCGGTGGAATTATCATGGGCCCAATCGAAACATTCGGTCTTCTGGCAAATACACTCTCTTACCTTAGAATAATGGCAGTAGGTGTTGCTGGAGTCAAGATTGCCGAAATAGGCAATGAAATGGGATTCCATGCTATGGCAGATGCTGTTTCTTCTGGTGACATCATAACTGCAATACTTTGCTTTGTAATCTGGATTGGCGTCCAGGTTTTCGCACTCGCGCTTGGATTACTCTCACCGAGTATTCACGCCGTCCGTCTACACTTCGTTGAGTGGATGGGCAAGTTCTACGACGGCTCCGGACAGGAGTTCTCACCAATAGGTGGCCGTCCTCTGCATGTGGAGGGCCACTGATATCACAGTCCCAATTGGACAAAACAGGAGGAATAAGAATGAAAACACGAAGTATGAAAATGAGCCTAAGAGCACTGATTGTTCTCATGGGTATCACACTGCTTGCACAAGGTGTACTAGCAGCTGTTGGTGACTATGATGGATGGGGACGTTACATGGGAGCTGGTATCGCACTTGGCCTAGCAGGTCTTGGAGCAGGATACTCTCAGGGTAGCATCGGTAGCGCAGCAGTCGGTATGTTAGCAGAAGACGGATCAAAGTTCGGTCCAGCGCTAATCTTTACTGCATTGCCTGAATCTATCGTAATTCTAGGTGCACTACCACTGTTCCTATGAGCAGTTTGGCTATCTCCGAGGATCTTTTCTCGGTGGTTAAGCCGGAGGTGAATGAATGACGCTAGAACAACTCGCAAAGGATATTTCCGCTTCAGCCGAAGCGGAAGCCAAAGCCACCATTAAGGCGGCTAAGGATGAAGCGAAGACCATACTAGCTGATGCTAAAGCCCGTGCATCTTCTATTGAAGAAGATGCATCTGGTAAGGCGAACAAAGAAGCAGACCAAATCTCTAGAGAAGTGGTCGCATCTGCTCGCCAAGCTAATCAGAAAGATGTCCTAGTTGCCCGACGCTTCGAGTTAGATGCTACATTAGCATCTGCTCGTGCTAAGTTAGGCGATGCAAGTCTTGCCGGTCGTGCAAGTCTGCTCAAGAATTTGGTCAAGAAGGCCAAATCCATGGGTGATGGAAAAATGGTTTTACGCCCAACTGCAATCGACAGATCCGCTCTAGAGGATGCCGCTAAGGGATACTCTATGGGTGATGAAGTCGAAGGCCTGGGTGGCTTCGTGCTAGAAGCTGAGGACAAATCTATCTCTTTTGATATGCGCTTTGACACACTGTTAGAGTCAGCATGGATTGAGAAGAGAGCAGCAGTTAATGAGACCCTATTCGGATGAATAACCTACGGAGTCGAATAATATGCCAATCCTCGGAAACAATACTGCTTACGTAGCCGCACGTGCAAAGTCTCGTAAATCGAGTCTTATGGACCGTACTAGGCTTCGTCAACTTATCCAACAGTCCCCTGACCAACTAACCGTCGCAGTGGCGGACAGTGGTTACAGGACTGAGATTGACCTTTACGCTGGCCATTTTACTGGTAGCGACTTGGTCGAGGCTGCACTGACACACAACCTACAGGCAGAGCTTTCCAATATACTGAAATTGTGTAACGGAAATGTTCGTAATCTTGTAGAGATTTACACTGGAAGATTCCAGTATAACAATGCGAAGGTAGTTCTTCGTGCTGTAGTGAACGAAGTTGATGTCAAGAAGGTCTCTCACTCAATCTTACCAGAGGAAAGTGAAGTCAATACACCATGGCTGAAAATGATTGAAGAGTCTAACACTCTTCGTGAAGCAGTCGAGCAAATGCGCCGTCTTTCATTCGGAAAGACACTGCTTGCTATTGGTGAGGATGAAGGTATTCAGGCATACGAAGACGCCCTTGACCGCCATTATTTCAAGCACTCTTTGAATCAACTTCAGAGCGGTGCCCCAGATGTACGTATACTACGTAACCATCTGAGCGGTGAAATCGATCACCGAAATATAATCAATATACTCGAAGGACATGCATTTGGCTTGTCTACCGAGGTAATCTCTCAAGCGCTCATCCCTGGTGGCCGCTTGATTAAGGAGAGGAATTTTTCCCAAGCCGTTGGCAGTAGGGATAATCTTCTCGATATGCTACGTCAGTCGAACCGCTTCGACTTCGATGGATTCCAACAAGTCATCTCTACTTCTGATGAAGAGAGAACGTTGGACCCAGTAATAACCTGGTTGCGCAACCGAGAAAGCGCCCAGATGCAGCGTATGAGCTACCTCCACCCAATATCCGCACTTCCCGTGATACACTATGTCTCGGCGAAGATTCAGGAAATTGAAGATCTACGTCTGATTGTCAGAGGCCGTATGGCTGGGCTATCAACCGAGGTTCTGGAGGCACACGTACTCTGAGGTGACATGAATGGATATCGCAGTTGTAGGCAGTCCCGAGTTCACGCTCGGTTTTCAATTGGCAGGCATAAGTACTCTGTATAACCCTGAAGGCGAAGAAGAAACTTCGAAAGTCTTCAGGTCTTTACTCACAACAAAGGGTGTGGGAATCGTGGTAGTCGACTCCGCGGTTCTATCTGCCCTACCTGATCGTCTACGTGAAAGACTTTCAGAAAGCGTCACTCCAACAGTTCTAGGAATTGGAACCGAGGAGGACACCACTTTACGAGACACAATTCGTAAGGCAATAGGAGTCGACTTGTGGAAATGATTTCCAAAAAATGGAGGAATAAAATATGAAGAATGAGGGATTGATTTACCGTATTTCAGG
>JAACDL010000212.1 GCA_009936765.1 Methanobacteriota archaeon | reverse complement strand
GTCTATTCATCTACCCCTGAATGGGGTAGTGGCGATGGACAATTGAATGTAGATATCGAGGAAACTTCTGCTATTATTGAGTCTCAATTAGGAGACGGTTTTGATTCGAGCGTAGCGTTTGGTTGCAATGGCACTAAGACTAAGGTCACGGGTATGTTGATCTCTTCAGCGATATATGATTCTCATCCGGACATAGATAACATCGAATCTGCAATGGGTGCTGCTGTTATCATTCACACCATGACATGGAGTGAAGCTGAATCCGTCGAAGAGGGTAGTGCAGGCAGAGTTAGTCTCAAAGATTGGTCTTCGCCTGTGAATCCAACAGAATCTGTTGGAAGCAAACTTTCTGAGAACGAAGATGATTGGGAAGTAATAGGAATCATCCCTGGCTCGGAGAATATTGCAGATGGGCTGAATGTTCTGGAGCATTGGCACCAACCAATCGAATTGAGCGGATATATGCTTGATACCGATAATGTGGCCACTGTCTCAGAAACATGTGAACTGGAAGACCAAGGTCATGGAATGGTCGTAACAAAAATCCGTACCGAAGAAGGTGTTGTCAGTATGGATGGAGACCATGATGATGAATATTCACTTGGAGACACGGACATATTTGGAGGGTGGACTTTTATTCTGTTCTTCCTGATAGTTGGAGTCGGAGGAGGGGTTGGACTTTTCATTGTATCAACCATGATAATTAGGCAAGGTGCAAAGGCAACTGCTGAAGCTTTACTTGGACGAGAAGGATTCGCAAAAGCTGTCCAAATGAAGAAGGATTTGAAGACCTCAAAGAAAGCAGGATTGGAAAGTGCTGCGGACCGTTCTAAGAAAGAACTGAAGGCAAACCCGCCTCCTAAGAAATCATCACAAAGAGAAGAAGCCCCAATTTCTGGATTCAGCTTGGATAGTGTGTTATCTTCAACTGATGAAGATGATCAAGGCCCCTCCACTTTTGGAGGAGGCGGCTCTGTAGTAGTTACGAGTGAGGCAAAGCAAATGCAATCACAACCTATGGTAACTTCAGCGCCAGTTAAGATAGAGAATACCCCTATGCCATCTACAAATGTTGTATCTAGCCAACCAGAGGCTCCTAAGCGAGGACATTTCTCCGCATCAATGTCAAGTTCTCAATCAAGTTCTCAATCTAGTCCGGTATCAACGCCTCCTATCAAGGATAAGCCTGTGAAGAGGCGTGCTGTAAAGAAGCGTGCTGCAACCCCTGCACCTGAGCCGGAACCTGAAGTAAAAGAAAAGCGTGCATCTATTTCAGATGATGAAGATTTTAGTGACTTTTCATTCTGAGGCCGAGAACTTTGAGTCTAATAGTGCTCAGGATAACTCTCTGTTAGTAATTATCTCGGCGTACTAGGGAAGAGTTCATCCGGAATACCTACATCGCAGAGTATGGCCAAAACCGACGGGCAACCCGATATTCTCGAGTTCTTGCCAGATTTATCTAGTAAGAAAAAGAAGGGCGTGCATAAACCGATTTACGCCAAAGTATTCACCAAAGATATTGTTCAAGGAGAGGATGCAAAGGTAATCCATCTGATGGTTAACCCGTTCTCGGGCAAGAAAAAAGGCCAAAGAATAGCAGCTCAGGCTAAATTGATGTTTGAAGAGAGATCTATCAAAGTTGAAACACATTTGTCGTCATATTCAGGAGAATTAATCGAACTGACTTCTAAACTAACAACCGATGAATCGGATATTATTGCTGTAGTTGGCGGTGACGGTAGCCTATCAGAAGTTGTTACTGGATTGATGCTAGCTAAGAAGACTTGCCGAGTTGGTTTAATTCCTGCAGGAACTGGGAACTCTATGGCTAACGATCTAAAAATCACCAGTACTGAAGAAGCAGTTTCAAGAATTTGCAATGGACATTACCAATCCTTAGATTTGGCAAAGGTAGACATGGTTGCTGGACTTCCTGGCAATGAAAATGGAGTACTTACTCGCTACAGTATCAACTTGGTCACATGGGGGTTAGGTGTAGATTCTACTATCAAAGCAGAAAAAATGCGATGGATGGGCCCTATGCGTTACGACGTAGGTATTCTAATGGCTATCATGGCCAATAACCGCCGAAATGCAACCCTAACCATCGATGGTAATACAATTGAAGATGATTTCACATTGTTCTTGATACAAAACAGTCAGACTGGCGGCTCTATGCTACCCTTAGCTCCAGGAGCATCGCTTGATGATGGAGTAATGGATATTGGAATTCTCAAAAAAATGAAGCGTGGCCAGATATTGAAAGCCTTTGGCCAACTCAAGAAAGAAGGGCGGCATGTGTTTCATCCAATGGTTGACTATCACCGTTTCAGGACTTTGGAAATATCCACTCCAAGGCCCACTGCAATCAATGTTGATGGAGAAAACATCGGTTCGACTCCGTTAAAGATGGAAGTTATGCAGGGTGCATTGCGTTTCATTCATAACTCATAGTACCTATTCTGAAGCGATGGACTCATGTCTGATGCCTAATCAGCAAGCATCATGACTTGGAGCGCGGAGCAGTGCAATTACATGCGCCGCGCTATCGAGGTCGCCGAAAAGGGGAGGGGCAGAGTTAGGCCAAATCCCCTAGTAGGATGCGTCTTGGTCAAAGAAGGAGAAGTAATCGCAGAAGGATGGCATGATCATCTCGGCGGGTTACATGCTGAGCAAATGGCCATCCATGATGCAGAAGAAAAAGGCCACAATACCAATGGCGCTGTAGCATATGTAACTCTTGAACCTTGCAATCACTTTGGCCGAACTCCTCCGTGTACTGAAGCGTTACTTTGGGCAGGGATTAGTAAGGTGATTGTTGCACACGGAGACCCTAACCCCCTTGTCAGAGGTAATGGCATCTCGGTTTTAGAGGAAGCTGGAATCAAGGTTGAATCTGGCCTACTTGAAGAAGAAGCAGCTATTCAAATGAGAGAGTTTTTGCATTGGTGCCAAAAGCGTAGGCCATTCGTCACGGTGAAAATCGCAACCGATGCCAATGGCTCTGTAGATGATTTATCAGAAGATGCTGGCAGGTTTACTAGCCAGGAGTGCTTAGTCAAGGTACATGAATTACGGAAGGACTGTGGTGCTATTTTGGTAGGATCTAATACAGTAATTCGAGATGACCCATCGCTTACTGTAAGACTAGTAGATACGGATAGGCAGCCTTTACGCGTAGTAATTGACCCCAATAATCGGATACCTATGAATTCCAAAATATTGAACGATGGATTTGGTACTAGGCACCTCAATGATGACTTCAGGGGATTAGAAGCAATGTTGGATATGCTAGGAGATTTAGAAGTTCAAAGGCTATTGATAGAAGGCGGCCCTACTACAATCGCACATTTTCTTGAACAAGATTTAGTCGATGAATTTATTCTTGTGAAATCAGAAATTGTCCATTCTGAACCTGTTTTAGCTGATTTCGATTTATCTAAAGATAAGTTCAGTAACATATCTCACACTAAATGGGGTAATGAATCAGTTACTATCTATTCGAGGTGAGTTGATGGCTTCCTTAGATGAAACTACTGTCATAGCCCTAAGAGGATGGCACCCCGCCATCTCTCGTGCTGAGGCTAGGGCCATGTTCCCGGAGTGTGACATTTCGCAAAATAAATCGCGTAGATTGATTACTGCAAAGGGAGATAGTGATTGGACACGAGCAGAAATAATGTCTGGATGTGAATGTGTTTTAGTTGGTGGAGGAATTACTGAATGGACATCCATTGAAAATTTACTCGAACTCGTTGAGTATCGGAAAATGGACGATATGGCGGTTGAATGTTGGAGGCATGAAGGGAAGTTACCTGTCTCGACCAAAGATATCGAACGTCAATTAGGTGGCCTATTCCATGATGAAGGTTCGACTTTCAACCTAGAAAACCCAAAGCACCGATTCGGTGTTGTTCTAGATGCCTCTGCAGGACTTGTAGCCTGGGGATGGATGGTTGGGCTAGGCCCCGGTAAGCATGGTTGGGCTTCGATGAGGGCTAACAAACGGCCATTCTTCCGCCCAGTAAGCCTTGAACCAAGATTGGCTAGGGCCGCGGTGAATATTGCTGCAGGAATAAACAAAGGATATGTTGTTGACCCAATGTGTGGCACTGGTGGCATATTAATTGAATCTGCACTTACCAATCGCCAAACTTTGGGAATTGATTTCGACCCTGTTATGGTTGAAGGAACAAAGCAAAACCTAGAATGGGCCGGTGTTGAAGCAGAAGTCAGAAGAGATGATGCAACGAGATTCCAATTGCCAAAAGAACTGGCAGCATTGGTAGTTGACCCTCCATACGGTCGCAACTCGAAAGGAGATGAAAAGCTCCTAGAGGAAATGTTAGCAAACGTTGTGTCACAGCATAGTGAATGTCGATTAGTAATCATTTTACCTTGTGAAGCGGGTAATGAAGATCTAGATCAGGCTATTGAAACCGGCTTGCTTCTACCTGGTTTTGC
>JAACDL010000036.1 GCA_009936765.1 Methanobacteriota archaeon | reverse complement strand
AGTGAATGTCGCACTTTCCAATAGAAACTGCAATTTCCATAACTCTCCTAGGATGATAAACTGGGAAATCATCAATGATCATTACATCAGCATATTCCATCCACTTTTCAAGTAGACCCCTCGCTTCATTCGGTTTGGTTTCCACATATGGAATGTAGGTAATAGGTGAGTCTTCAAATGCAATTTTGTTACTCATCATGCCTTGGATAACGAAGGTGTGAGATCTGTCATTTGCCCAACGATGAGCGATAGCCAATGGTTCGACGACCACCAAAGGCAAGTTCTTTTCCTGTGAGATATTTATTGCGTGCTCAAGACCATGATTCCACTGAGACCTTCTTGCAGATATCATCCAATAAACTATGCAACTACCCGGTTCTGAATCCGAGTTGTATATTCTTAGCCTGGAATCTGGAATCATGTCTACACCTGTGAGAGGTAACCCGAATGTTTGTTCACGCTGTATACGTAGTATTTATTGCCCAATTTAGAGAGCGGTTTAGTTGATTGAATTGACATTCTAGATCCGCTCAATGCTTCAATAGATAGGTTGTGCATGGTATCTGAAACCCACGAGAGAGATTTTAGCTCATCCAATGAGAACCATTTGCTTTCGCTGATTTCGTCGGCATCTATTACTCCAGAGTTAGATGTCACTTGGACATCATAGCAAATGAAAACTGCTGGCATCTGTTTGTTCATAGTAGATCTCAGAGCTGCAAGACCAATGATTTCACCTTTAGCACCGGTTTCTTCTTCTAACTCTCTGAGAACTGCAGTTTCAGGACCTTCGCCCTCATCTACACTGCCTTTAGGAAGGCTCCACATTCCCTTGTAAGGGCCACGTGCCTCTTTAACGAGCAAAATCTTGTTGTTAAGAATGGCTCTAGCAGCTACTCCTAAATCACAAATTGTCCTGCCCATGTCAATCAACTACTCCCTTCGGTATTTAATGGGCCGTTTATCACCCACAGGCTTTCGAACGAGTTTTTATAACTAGAGAGGCTAACTTTGACTCATGCTCAGCAAGAAGCACGAGACTAGTATTATAGAATCAGATGCGACCCTACCTACAAAGTTCGGTACGTTTAGAATTAGGGCCTTTCACGACCCAGTATTGGACAAGGAACACGCCTTGTTGTACATTGGTGATGCTAACACATCAACACCACTTGTAAGAGTACATTCAGAATGTTTGACAGGAGATGCCTTTGGGAGTTTGAGGTGTGATTGTGGCCCTCAGTTAGAAGCGGCTATGCAGGCAATTCAAGAGAAGGGAAGCGGAGCAATCGTTTACATGCGACAAGAAGGTAGAGGAATCGGCTTGTATGCCAAGATGCAAGCTTATGCATTGCAGGATCAAGGATACGATACTCTCGATGCTAATTTAGCACTTGGACTACCGGGGGATGCTAGGACTTACGAGTTCGCATCCACCATGCTCTCGTCAATAGGCTTCACAGAAGTAGATTTATTGACAAACAATCCAGATAAAAGTACGCAGTTGACCGATAACGGTATCGAAGTCAAGTCCAGAGTACCCATAGTTGTTGGAACATGTGAGTATAATCGTTCATATCTTAGAACAAAGGCGGCACGCATGGGGCACCTCTTGAAGGTGTGACGGCGATTACTATGAGCACTAGCATCATCGGACAAACAGCACCAGATTTTCAACTGCAATCTGATGACGGCAGTATTTTTGACAGTAAGTCACTACATGGTGAGTGGAGAGTAATTTTCTTTTACTCTCGCAACAATTCACCAACGTGTAAAAGAGGTTGCTTGACTTTCAAAGAACAGTATGAATTATTCAAATCCTCAGGGTGCACTATTGTTGGAGTCGGCCCTGGAACTTATGAGAAACTGAAGGACTTCAAGGAATCATTGGGTGACCTACCATTCCCGCTTCTAGCAGATGTTGACAGAACCGTGGGTGTTTCTTACAATATCCCACTCCACCTTGGACAGTTTCCAACAAAATCATCCTTCGTGATCGGTCCAGACAACAAAGTACACTATGTCTATGACTGGTTGTTCAGACCTAGAAGGCATGTTGCAAAAATCCTAGCAGACATATCCAAAGTATCTGGAGGAAATTGAATGTGGGACGAACTGTTAATCGATTCAGGATTAAATGAAAGAGAAGTCCGCTCGATTATGATTCTAGGATCAAACCCTAAAATGAAGGCATCAGAGTTGGCAAAGGAACTCAACACTACAAGGTTAGATGCTTACAACAGCTTATCGAGACTTCAGGAAATGGGAATCGTAACAGTGACGGCAGACAGACCAATGCTGTTCTCAAGCCTAAATGTGCACCAAGCGATTGAACATATAATCGATATGAGGAAGCAGCAATTGAGTCGAATAACAGAAGGTTATGAAGACCTATCTAAGAATGTTAAAACAGATGAGAAGAAGTCTAGTTCTGATAACCGAGGAATAGATGATGCCAGGTTCGCAGTCCTAAAAGAAAGGACTCATATCTACAGCAGACTGAAGAAAATGGCTGAAGATTCTGAAGAGAGGCTGATATTACTTCTCGGACAGTATGGTATTCTGCATCTTTGCCGCAACCCAACTGCTCTTGAAGCAGTAAATACTGCAGCCTTGAGAGGAGTTGTAATACAAATTATCACCCATCTTGACAGCAGAACAATTCGTTTCTTCGAACAACTTCACGAATCGATTGAGGTAAGACATTCTGATGAATTAGAATCTCTTGGTTTTGCTAGAGATAACTCTGAAGTCATTCAGTATCTTAACATCGAAGATAATCCTGTTGGTAGAGGCAAAGACGACGCAGCCTTGATTATTGAATCAAGAGCTTTCGCTGAATCCCACCTCAACTTGATTGAAACTATTTGGGAGAATGCTGTACAATTTGATACCGCAGTTGCTAGATATACTGACAATCAAATTAACGATCCATTGAGACTGACTATTGGAGAAGGCTCGTTTTTGAAAAATATCTCATCGGCTCTAGGTGTAGACATGGGCATTCCTGATGGAGACACACCATTTGATCCAGAAGCCTTCTTCGCTGCGGGTACAGAAGTTAATGCAGCACGAAAGCAATTGACTGAGGGTAAATTGTCGAACCTGGAGGTCCTCGGAATAGACATGGGCCTTATGTTAAGACAAATCGGAAATCGAGTTGGACAAGAGATTGCTTTCTCAATGAGAGGAATAGAGCATGACATTGAATTCTTGGATGAGATGATGGACTGGTGGGAATATGCTGGGCTTGGCAAATTGGAGTATGATGTTGATCCTACTTTCCACGTTCGAGTTGGACTATTCCACCCACCACTAGATGACCCTGATGCACTGCCAATGTGGGAGATGGATGATGGAATAATTGAAGGTGCATTATCGAATAGATTCGCTAAAGATTCTCAAATTGTTATCCAAAGAATTGAAGGTTCCGGTGACAAAAATGACCTGTGGCACTACATCATCCACAGGCACATGGATGACCCAGTAGAACTTTCAGATTAATGAAACTAAACACCAGTTGATATAGTGAATGCTGATGCTTTAGTTATGCGTCTGACGACCCTATTGCGATTTGCGAGGGAACTCAAGGGCAAGAAGCCTGTCAACATAGACAGAATCCAATCTATGGGCCTCCTAGCAGTCAAGTTAGGACAAATTTGCGCACTACGTCCAGATCTACTAGATCCAGACAGATGCCTTCAGTTGCAAGAGTTGTACAGCAGAGCTCCAACTATTCCGGAAGAGAACTTTGAGAAATTATTATCCAAGTTTACTCCTGATGACTTTCGCTCCAATTTCCGCCACATAGATTCCAAACCATTTGCAGCGGCTAGCATCGGGCAAATTCACCGTGCTGAACTTTTAGATGGTACCAAAGTTGTAATCAAAATAATCAAAGCAGATTTTGAAAAATCCTTCCGTAAGGATGTAAAACGAATGAAGCGTTGGATGAGGCTAGGTTTGTTCATGAATCCACGTCTGAAGAAAGTTGGAAATCCAATCGGGCTACTGGCTCATATTGAAGATTACACACTTAGAGAGTTAAACCTGTTAAACGAAATTAAGGGTAAAGAAAGATTACAAGCACTTGCTCTTGAATACAGCGACAGTTTTCCAATGCCCAAATTGAGGTTCCCTAAGATTTGGAAGGAACTATCTAACGAACAGGTAATGGTTGTTGAAGAAATCACTTCACCGACATTAGAATCTCACTTGAATGCAGAGACGATGGAGTGGGATGACCTACTCCAATTGTTCAGGATACATGGCGCATTCATGTTTGGAATGGGAGTATTCCATGGAGATTTGCACCCAGGAAATGCCATGATGACAGATGATAAGGATTTCATATTCATCGACACTGGGGCGATCTGCGAAGCACCTAATCATGTTCGTAAGGCCCTCTTTGGGTTCTTTTACTTCTTAGCCAAGGGAGAACTAAGAAATGCATTCGATGCTATGCTAACTATGGCTGATGTGACTCCATCAGGGGAAACATTGCAAACATACTATGATTCTATGAATGAATTGTATGATGGATTTGTTGGAACATCTGTGAGCGAAGTATCGCTTACAGAACAGATGATGAAGACTGTACGTGCTGCTGTTTTAGCGGGCTGTTCATTCGGAGAAGATGCATTTCCAATCATCCGCTCTTTGATGTACATGGACGGCATGGTTTTGAAGGGGCATCCTGACGTCGACTTGATTTCGTCCATGGGACCCTACCTCGATGAATTCGCGACATTGATTGACCCCACAACACTGCTCGATAAAAATTCAGAATCTCAAGATAATTTAGTGGAAAAAAACCGCAATTTAATAATAGAAACAACGGAGTGAAAAATATGTCTAGTGAAAATAAACCATCTGTAGCTATTATCGGCGCCGGTCCTGGCGGTCTAGCCTCTGCATTGCTTTTAGCAAAGTCTGGAGTCGATGTAACTGTATTCGAACGTTCTAAGGAAGTGGGAGGTCGAAACAAAGTCTTCGAAAGAGACGGTTTCAAGTTCGATTTAGGTCCTACATTTTTCCACTACCCAGAAGTCATTGAAGATATATTCAAAGCGATCGGCATGGATGCCCATGAAGAATTACGACTCAAGAGATTAGACATTAATTATCGTCTAATTTTCGGTCAAGGAGGAGTTCTTGATTGTACAAGCAATGTTGACCAAATGTGTGAACGTATTGAGGTTTTGTCCGGTAAAAAGAATGCTGACGCTTTCAAGAAATACCTTCTTGACAACAGAAAGAAGTTAGACAAATCAAAACAATGCCTCCAAGAGCCATGGTTTGGTGTCAGTGATCTTCTTTCCGAAAGAGCATTCAGAGTCGCAGGAGTTTTGAGACCACAGCGCTCTGTAGCCAAAGATTTGATGAAATTATTCGATGATGACAGACTAATGCTTGCAATGTCCTTCCAGACCAAATATCTAGGAATGTCCCCCTTCAACTGTCCGAGCCTATTCACAATGTTAGCATTCCTTGAATACGAATATGGAATCTTCCATCCAATGGGTGGACTAGGAAATGTTTCAGCCAGAATGGGGCAGATAGCTAAAGACTTGGGTGTCGACTTCCGAATGGAAGAAGAGGTCACTGAGGTAATCATGGATAAGAAGACCATCAAAGGAATCGTAACTAAGAATGGCGAATTCTATGCAGACAAGGTGGTTATGAATGCAGACTTTGCACAAGGAATGACTTCGTTATTCCCAGATAATGTACGCAAGAAATGGTCCAACAAGAAGATTGACAAGAAAAAATATTCTTGTTCTACATTCATGCTTTACTTGGGTGTCGACAAAACCTTCGATGATTTGCCTCACCATCAAATATACGCATCTGAAAACTATGTTGAAAATTTAGAGGATATCGAAAAGCATCACAGACTGACATGGGACGACCCGTCAGTTTATGTCCAGAATGCTTGTGTTACTGACCCACAAATGGCACCTGAAGGCTGTTCTACAGTTTACGCATTGGTTCCAGTTTCTCACATACATGAGAACATTAACTGGGATGATGAAAAAGACCCATTCCGTAACAGAATCATTGAGCAAATCGAGACAAAGTTGGGCTATGAAGGACTTAGTGAACACATTATATCTGAACTTGTAATTACTCCAGAGGATTGGGGCGACCACTGTTACAGAGGAGCAGTCTTCAATCTAGCACACGGACTTGACCAGATGCT
>JAACDL010000035.1 GCA_009936765.1 Methanobacteriota archaeon | reverse complement strand
GACACTTGTCCCCCTTTAGCATTCCATAATTCGCCCCCAGATGCGTTTCTGGCAACCAAATCGCCAGATTCAAGCGCAGATACAAATCCATCTTCCGTGCAGATTAGAGATTCTATGGACGTGTCCTCTTTACTAATTTCAGATCCAGATAGTGAAGATATTGTACCATCTGCATGCCCTAACAAAATGTGGTCAGCCCCAGAAACGCCACAAGTTACTGGAGATTCTGTTACCAATTCTTGGTGATTATCACCTATCAAAACACCACACTTAGGCCGCCCTAGACCAATTACCATTTGGTCGTCTGAATGTAAGAACCATGGCTTTTCGTCCATCCTATCAACTTGAATTAAATCTCCATCTATTGAAAATCTCCAAACCGCACTTTCCATGAAATCACCATGTTCGATGTCGTAAACACTTGATGTTGCTATAATTTGATCTTCGTAAAACGATAACAGGTCAGCAGAGCCCTCCAAAGGATGGCTCCATTGGATTTCTCCTTCGGAAATACATGTGATATGAAGTCCAGAGGTGACAACGACCAACTCTTTGACAAGAAGGATGGCTTCGATTCTATCTTCGCATTCAACCGACCACAGAAGTCCACCATCAGAATCCCATTTTTTCAACGCACCGTCCCAGCCACCAGCGATTAATGATGAGTCTTCGCAGATATGTAATGCACTAACAGACTGCCCGAGGTCACGAATCATCCATGCCGCCTGTATTAGATCCATAAATCGCCTAAACCGGCGAGAGTGAATAGGGTGTCGGCTTCAGGCTTCCAAAATTACGGATTTCCTAGGCACAGTAAATGTCAGAGCAAATGCCATGATTGAGAATAGACATGCACTGTAGTAATGGCCTGCTGTGAAGAATACCAGGACACAGGATGTTTGAATCAAACCCCGAGAACCTTTCTTTATTCCATAAAAAGCAAAACCGGAGGCGATGAGAGCAAGCCCAATCATTCCCCATCCTACTGCAATGTACAATCCTGCTGCGGATTCATCGATTAGTGGGAACTCCATCTCTTCTTCATGATAATCAAACTCTCTAAAACAAGAGCCGTTTAGATCGTCATTTCCACACTCTTCTTTATCGAATTCACTAACTTCTGGTAAATCAAAATTGATTGTACTGTACCCTTTTGATTCTGTCGGAGACGGAGGGTTTAGGATTATTCGATGCAGTACAGTATCGTGTCTATCATCAGCATTCCAGCGAGTAATTTTGATTGAAGTTAGGCCAGGAGTGGCCCCCGAGAAAGAGAATTTACCCTCCATATCCGTCTGGTCTTTCATCTCGGAAAGTGTTCCACTTTCGAGCTTGATTCCAATTACAACCGTGGCGTTAACTATCGGTTCTCCGTCTGAAATGATTTGCCCTTTGAACTCTGCAGAATCATGTGGCGCGCCTTTTGCCATTCCATTTATCCATTCATGTGGTCTAACCAATCCGGACTCTGGACTGATGAAATCCAACCCATTTGCAACCCCTAAACCACAGATAACGAAAACGAAAATACCAATCATTCGAAGAACTGGATGCCCATCATCACTCTTGATTTCGAATGCTGCCCCACTGGACTGGAAAACCGGTTCTTCCTCAGGAAGACCTTCCACGTCACCTAGGAGTTCGGACACATACTGCCCTATGAGCCGGTCCTACTTGAGAGAGATGCGTCCTTCTGACTTTGCAATCATTCGCTGCAATTCTGCTTGGCCACACCAAAGCGTCAATTCCAATCCATCTTTTTTTGTCACGATTCCTAAATCGTAAATTTGGCTGACATAAGCTTCTGCACTACGTTGTCCTGGCTTTCCTTCAGTAACTACCAAAGTTGTCATTGGGCCGTAAAGTGAATACATGATAGATTCTCTTAACTCATCCATTCCTTGATCGCTATGCGATGAAATTACTTTCGCATCAGACATACCCATCGAACGGATTACCTCTTGAGCCGCATCAATATCTCCTCCTTTGTCGCACTTGGTAAGCACGACCATCATGCTAAGGGCTTCACCGTCGCTTCTGTCTAGGACTTCTCTTCGAGAAGTTGAAAGTTTTCTTTGGAGTTCCGAGATTTCGTCACTACTATCGACCAATAATAACAACAAATCGCATTGTAGAGATTCGTCAAGCGTTGCATGAAAGGCATCTAGCAAGTCGGAAGGAAGGTCGTCGATGAAGCCAATCGTATCAGCTAGAAGGACTCTAGGGCTCATTTCCATCCTACCAACAGTTGTTTCTAAAGTAGAAAATAATTTGTCCTCCACAAGTACCTCTTTACCAGATAATGCAAGGAATAAGGAGGACTTGCCAGCATTGGTATATCCTGCAAGGCCAACTGTGCTGGCTCCCCCACGCGCCCTTTGGCGGCGCCTTTCTTTCCTTGCAAGAGCATGCTTTGCTTGTTTCTTACGTAACTGTGTTAATTCTCTTGATACTGTTGTAAATACTCCTTGAACCGCTTGCTTTCCGCCCGAACCAAACCCGTCTCTTTCACCAGTAGTTTGCTGGTTCACAAGTTCTCTGAGTACACTCCTATCAGCTTGTAGTTGGGCTATTCTAACCTGATTTCTAGCCTCAACACTACCAGCATGAGAGATGAATAGTGAAAGGAGTAATCTGACCCGATCCCAAATCTCTACTTGGACTACTGAGTGGATATTCACCAACTGCCTAGGCGAGGCATTGGAGTGAATAATTACGAGATCAACGCCGTGCCACGGGTGGCCTTCAACGGCTGTGGAAATCTCATCGGCGACATCTTGGAGCCGCCCTTTGCCAAAATAGGTCCGAGGGTCATCTGTTCCTTTCTGATATTCCACATCGATTACTTCAATTCCCATTGTTTCAGCTAAAGCGACCAATTCACGGGGATTTCCTTCCCGGTGCAGTAGTATTGCTTTTCTTCCTTCGTGGTCGGTTCTAGCCTCACCGAGTGCAACTCCGCCGGTACCGGCGAGGACTTGAATCGGCTCATCCATAATTGTGTCAGGGGTTTCGAGTGAAAGAGCATTGCGATAGTAGTAACTATCATCGGGAGGAAATGATTAGGCCAAAACATGGGGGAAGAGTTTGCCACTGTTTTGGAATGGCGCGGCTCCCAAGAAATTGGTTTGAGATTAGCCGCTCTAATTCCAGATGGAATCAGTAGTAATTTATCACAAGAAAGTATTGAACAAGAGGGAGGCGCTTCTCTGTACAAACTGGAAATAAATGTTGAAGCGGATAGTCTCCAAGAACTGAGGCAGATTGTAGATGATTTGTTAGCGCTATTTTCAGACCAAGATCAGTGAAGGTCGAGAATTACAGGAGCATGGTCGCTCACTTCTAAGCCGCCCTGCCTGTCAATCTCGACTGATTTCAATCGCTTCATTGCGACTTCATTCCCCAACAAGTAATCGATTCTCCAGCCCCTATCTTTCGCTCTGGCCTGACCACGATTAGACCACCAAGAGAATATTTTCTCATCTGGACCTACGTGTGCTCTGAAAAGGTCGTGCCACCCTTCGGCTAGTAATTCACTAAACCATTCTCGTTCATGTGGCAAGAATCCACTAGACTTTGCATTGCCTTTTGGATTCCATATGTCGTTTTCCGTATGGGCGATATTCAGGTCCCCCGCCACGATTACCGTCTGGTCTGAATCAAGTAATGGTCGAATGAAATCTCTCCATTGCGCCATCCATGTCTCTTTGTATTGTTGCCTCTCTTCCTTAGAAGAGCCGCTTGGAAGATAGGTGTTCACCAGAATTACATCTTCGTGCCTAGTAACTAGAACTCTTCCTTCTGAGTCATTAATGTCGAGTTTTCCTCGCATTCCCCTTCCTTCTTCCACCATATCTGTCTTCGAGATAGTGGCAACACCGGAGTAACCTTTCTTTTCAGCAGGATGAAGTATCATTTGGTACCCCTCAGGGATATGCCAATCCTTTGGAAGTTGCTCAGGTAAACATCGAACTTCTTGCAGCATCCATACATCGGCTTTGATTTTTTCAAAGAAAGAATCGATCCCTTTACGAATTGCCGCCCTGATACCGTTCACATTCCAAGTCACTATGCGCATAAAATTCCTCCATACTAGACGGTTCTTCAAATCACTCCATCAGAAAGATGCCCTCTGGAGTCTGTTAGGGTAATCGAATTATTCTCTCGCTTGGTAATTATGTGACTTCTCCAACCTGAAACCCTTTCGTCGAGCAATTCTTCTATTGCTTGGACTCCATTTGAAAGTGAAATACAAGAAAAATGACTCATCCCTGGGGCTTTTCGTGGATGTATTGCTGCTAAATCGAGAATTGCTACATCGTTTTTGATTAATCCGTGCAGGCCTTTGAGAGGCCTGTTATCTAATACGACGTCTAATGTTGAAACTTTAACTGGGTTACCAACGGGTGCTCCATCACACATCCTAACAATGTCGGCTTCAATCTTCAAGCCCTTGGATGTAACAACGCCTTTTTCTGTTTTCTCAATGATATTCATACCTGTTTGAATTGGCACCCCCACTTCTTCCAAAGTCGATGCTAGGCGGCCAACTAAACCTGCCCATCCTTCTCCAACTACACACAGGTTTCCTTTCATCAATGCCTTACTTCTAGCAGGTATATCCTGGCCCCATCCAGAAATCAACTTGACAGCCTCCTCCCTAATTGGGTCTTGACCTAACTTGTAAGCAAGCATGGCTTTTGGGTTATCGAGGGGTTGAAGCATCCCATGGCCAACTATCATCACCTTATTCGGCCTTAATGGCTTCAATGAGGGTTTGATCTTACTGACTTTTTTTACCATGCTATGTAGCTCTCCGCCTTTCAATAATAGATGAGGGCCATGTTCTAATTGATGTCCTAATGACTCTTGACTGGTCCCTCTGCCGCCTATGCGTTTGCGTTTTTCCACTATGAATACTTGATTTTTAGCCAGATGTTCTCGTGCCGCTGTAACAAGCCCGTGTATGCCTGCGCCGACCACTAGAACTCGCTTCATGTGTAGGGCCAAGAGGTGCATAACCATCAAGTCCTCGTACCCTTAGCCGCATACATGGCTGACAAAGCACCCCCCCCTCATGATAGGGGCCCGGTTTTATGGGAACCAACCACTGGCCCATCCCGTATGCTGATTTCGAGCATCGACAGGTGGACCAGTTCACTACTTGCTGATGATGGAATAGATATGCCGTTCATGGGCAATAATGAGTCTGTTACCGCTAAAGTTGTTTCAAGAAGTGATGGCATATTGGCCGGCTGTGCAGCAGTTGAGCATATGATTCAGATCTGGGCAGGTGGCTTGCAAATCTCTTGGAGTCACGGTGAAGGAAGGAGCATTACATCGGGAGATGAAATTGCAGTTATCAGCGGCGATAAAGAAGGCATTCTTCTGATGGAGCGAACCATACTAAACATTCTCGGACAATTGTCTGGAATTGCTACTGAGTCGAAGAAATGGGCATCGAAGGCGCCAGGTCAAATTGCTTGCACGCGCAAAACCATTTGGGGACTATTGGATAAATGGGCCGTCCACTTGGGCGGAGGTCTGACTCATAGGCTGAACAAGTTTGATGCTAAAATGATTAAAGAAAATGATTTAGCTGTTATGTATCCTGATATCGAAGGGAATGGCGCTAGAATTTCCCGATACCTCTCAGAAGTAAATATCGAAGAATGCGGAGCGTTTCTAGAGGTCGAGGTTCGAGAAGAAAAAGAAGCAATAATGGCTGCTTTTACATGGTCTGAAAGAAGGATGGTTGATGGTTGTGACCGATTGGTTATCATGTTAGATAATTTCGGGCCTGAGCGATGTAAATCGGTTGCTGATGGACTGACTGAAATGGGACTCAGAGAACATGTTGTTTTGGAAGCGAGTGGAGGAATACTACTGGCTGATTTAGATGATTGGAGAGAATGCGGTCTTGACGTACTTTCCACTAGCACCATCAATAGAGGGACTACTCCAGTTGACTTGTCAATGCTAATAGAAAATTAGGTGAATAATATGAACGAAGAAGAAGTTGTAGATCCAGAACATCCAAGATATCAATCATTGATGATTAGAAAGAAGATTGCCGAAGCCGGTGTAAAGGGTATGCTAGCAGATTCTGCAATGATTGCTCACGGAAGAGGCGAGGCGTTTGACTATCTGCTCGGGGAACAAACAATTCCCTCTGCTTTAGATGCAACAAGAGAGGCTGCTGCACGTCTAGTTAAATCCAATAAGCCGGTTTTATCATTGAATGGAAACGCAATTGCTCTAGCTGGTCAAGAATTCTTGACTATCGCTAGTCAGTTGGGGTGTCCTATCGAAATCAATATTTTCTATCGAACACCACAAAGAATGGGCGCATTGATTGGACATCTTAAGATGCTAAATCAAAAATTAGACCTAGATGTTGAGATTATGGGGGGAATTCCAGACGCACGAATTCCTGGGCTTGAAGGGCCGCGTGGAGCGTGTCAGCAAGATGGTATTTTTGAAGCAGACACGGTTTTGGTTCCTCTTGAGGATGGAGACCGCTGTGAAGCTCTAATGGCCATGGGTAAGACTGTGCTAGTTATTGATTTGAATCCAATTTCCCGTTCATCAAGAGGGTGTACGGTGGGCATCGTTGACGAAGTAACAAGAGTTGCCAAAAACCTGATTCAGTTTATCCCACAGAAGCCTGCAGCGACTGATTGGAATAACGATAGAGGATTGCAAAGCGCTCTAGACCACATAGTAGAGACTATGTCTAATCGTTTTTGATTAATACAATTCGCTCAAACGAGATGAAAGTCTGTTGGTAATCGATTCGCCGACGCTGCTACAACTTGCAGTACCGCCTAAATCGTATGTCAGTGATTTACCATCTTTCAGATGATCTGCGACACTGTCGTCGATCAATTTTGAGATCTGGACTAGTTCATCTTCGCCGCTTTTACGACCTAACCAATCTAACATCATCTGAATAGAATTGATACTAGCAATTGGATTTACTTTATTCTGTCCTGCATGCTTTGGAGCACTTCCGTGGACCGGCTCGAAGAATGCGTGTTTGTCTCCAATGTTTCCGGATGCAGCCATTCCCATTCCTCCTTGAAGAACCGCCCCTAAATCGGTTGCAATATCTCCAAACATATTCGATGAAACTACAACATCGTAGTATTCAGGAGTCCTTGTCAGCCATTGCATGAATGCATCGATATATCCGTGATCGGTTTCAATCCCGGGGTAAGACGTTGCTACATTGTCAAACACTCGACGGAATAATTGGCAACCTCTAGTAACGTTACTCTGATCGATACAAGAAACTCTGCTTACTCCATCAACTGGGGCGCCGTTTCTGCTCTGCGCAATTTCGAATCCCATACGGACTAAGCGTTCAGTTCCGTTTGCAGAAATCGGCCTAGGATCATACGCCACTTCGCCTTCTAATCCGGGGAATGTCATTTCAGGTGGGATGTATTCTTCGCGACCTAGTGCTCTATCTGCGCTTCTTCTTAGCAGAGAATGGTATAGCCCCTCGGTGTTTTCTCTTAGTACAGTCATGTCTACTAATCCTGGTTCCCAGATTTGCGTAAATTTCCCGTGAACCTTGTGAGGGACACCTTCGTAGAGCTTGATTGGGCGTACATTAGCGTACAAATCTAACCCCGACCTCATGCCAAGAATTACTGAACCACCTGCGAGGTCACCGTTTGGTAATGTGGCGCCCGGGTGTCCGATTGCTCCCAAATAAATCGCATCAGCTTCATCTCTACAAAACTCAAATGATCCGGGAGCCCATTCTTCACCAGTTTCCTTGTAATGTTGGCCGCCACAAGGAATCAAAACTTGCTCGAACCCGTGGTTAGTATGTGCTTGGACGGTGTCGAGAATCCGCATCGCTTCAACCGCCACTTCTCTGCCAGTTCCATCGCCGGGCAAAATTGCGATACGGTGGTCGCTCATATCCCTGCCATAAGTCGCCCCTACATGAACGCGCGCCCACAACATCTTCGGGCATCGGAGGGGGTTATTGTCCACTGGAGTGTTGGTTTTAGTCATGTAAGCGCGCAGTACTGCAATACTCCAATCGAAGTGTACCTCTGCTTTCGTACTGTATCTTTATCGAGTGCCACAACAACGTACTACTATGGCTGAGGAATCTCGCGACAAGTCCGAAGGAAAGTTGCGTGTCGACCAGATGCCGTCTGTTGTAAAAAGTCTAGTCGATGCGATGACCGGCGTTGACCCATACTTTGACCTAGAAGACTGGTTAATCCGTAAGGCGAATGAAGATCTAGAAATTCTAGACAAGGATATTGAACGAGAGAGAATCCAGCTCGAACAGAGAATCCATCGCCTAGAAACGATTGCAAAAAGGCTTAATCCAGAAGATATCCGAGAAATCCCTGAAGGGCAAACAAATTTGTTTGATTGCTTTGATATCCCACTTCCATTGAAACATTTGACTGACAGAATCGAGGAAATTGTAAATGAAGAACCGCACCCCGCAGGGGCTTTCATCAACCTACTACCTGACGATAACCTCGATGACCCATTACTTGCAGTTACTGCACAGATGATGCTTATCGTTGCACAAGAACGTGTTGGAAATGGGGCGAATTGGGTAGATTTAGGAGAACTATATTCTTCACTCAGAAAAAACGGAATATCGCAAGAAGAGTGTGATGAAGCCCTCGACCATCTCCTCATGACTGGCCAAATCCACGAAATTGATGATGATTGTTTCATTCCTGACGAGTGAAACTGTGGGGTCCCACGGACTCCCAACTATTAGTCAATATATACCGGAATGCTACTTTATTGTGATGAGCATAGGAAGGTCGGCGATAACAGGGGTTGCAGCGTGGGCGTTAATGACAATGTTACACATCCCTCCGGCCGGAGCTATCTGTGCTGGAATACTTACTGCGTTCATCACTGAATCCATGATCCAAGGGAGTGCTAGAAGTCACCTGAAGCACAAGGCCTCATCCCTTCAGACTGAGCTAAATATTGCAATAGACCAGATTTGTGACATGAAGAGAGCCCTCGATGTTACTACCAAAGACCTTCGTGGCGCTTTAGAGGAATTGCATCGAAGAGATGCCATTGGCAGTCCGGCTGCTAGAGAATTACTTGCCAGACAAGAAGAGGCCATGGGTGCACAGAAAACCGCTCTTGAAGTTTCAAGTGATCGTTCGTTTGAAACGCTTGAGTCTCTTGAAAGAATGATTATTTCCCAGGGCCAACAAACAACAAGAGTGCAGGAAGTCCTTTCTGCTGTTCTAGAAAAACTTGCCCTAGAGCCTAGGCAACACATCAATATGCGTGATTCTGTACTCACACAAGAGAATCATTCAACACCTGCGATGACTGACGACATCATATCCCTGCTGGGGTGATGTGATTCTATGCACGATTCAATCCGAGAGTTAACGCGCTTGAAACTGCGTTCAAAGATATACTCTTTCTTCCTAGGAATTGGCGTAATTTGCATTACATTTGCAATTATAATCGGTTTAGGAAAAACTGATCCTTTGGATTATGGAAACCATTACTTCCTAATGGTGGGTGGGTTTGTTTCAACAATTGTAGGAATGTTACTTTACCAAAATGAAGAGCAATTCGCTCAGAGATATGACATGACTCATTTACTCGATATTGATGATCAAGAAACTCGCTTTGAAGCGTATCTTGAACATTTATCTGAATGGATAGCCACAGATATGGACCAAAATAATCCAACTAGAGAAAGGGGGGCAGACCCCTCTGGTCCAGACTGGGGTAAAACCGATTTCAAACTAGGACATGAACCCACAATAAGAGACGGCCAATTAGATGGTAAGAAGTACACTGGCATGGAAGGTGAATTGACTTCTGGAGAGAAGATGGTTGCTGAAGCTAATACTGAGTATGCAGATATGGCTCAGAAGAGATGGGAAGTTGCAGAAGCGAATGACTCTGACTTAATCGAATATGGTGTTGAAAAGTTGGGTGATTTAGTTAAAACCGATTATTTTGATAAAAACGCCGAAGATGGAGCCTTTACTAAAGCAGCCAACATAGGAGAAGATTCCCAGTGAATCAATAAGCAAAGTCAATGAGGACTTGGGGATGAAAGCCATTTTGGTTGCGGGGGGCCATGGAAGTAGATTACTTCCCATGACTAATTTCACGCACAAAACATTGCTTCCATTGTGCGGGAAACCAATAATTGATTATGCTTTAGCAACAATAAGGAATTGTGGAATTGAAGAGATTACCATTATTGGAAACCGCTTCATAGATAAAATCAGAAATCATGTTGGTGATGAAGTTCGCTATGTTCTTGAAGAGTCCCCTCGAGGAGTTGCAGCAGCTCTGCAATTAGCACGTGAAGGGAATGAAGGCACGCCGCTGATGATCTGGTTTTCAGATAATATCACAAACCTGAACCTGAGAAACGAGGTTCGTGATTTTACGAAAGGAGCGGTCTTACTAACTCGGGAAGTGCAAAACCCTGAAGCTTTTGGAGTAGCAGTGGTTGAGAATAATAAGATTGTAGATGTTGTAGAAAAGCCTTCTTCGCCCCCTAGCAACTTAGCAATTGGAGGCATTTATCTTTTCGATGAGACCTTTTGGAATCGTTTAGACAAAGTCGAAAACTCACAAAGCTTTTCAATTTCAGATATTACCAAACAATACATCCTCGAAGGAAGCGCTAAGGCCATATCTGTCGGAGATAATACATGGATTGATTGCGGAACGCCCGAGGGGTTATAAAGGGCTGCAGAGATGGTGGAAAGGGGCGTTTTCATAATACAGGGGGATAATGAATGAAAATAGGAATTATTGGTGCTGGAATGGTAGGTGGAACAATTGAACATTGCTTTGATGGCCATCATGAACTTTACATCCATGACCCTAGTAGAAACACAGACCTGGATACTTTGATTTCTAACTGTAATATGGCATACATCGCAGTTCCAACTCCCCCGAGAGATGATGGCTCCTGTGATACAAGTATAGTCGAAGAGGTGCTTGAAGAGTTGCCTGAAGGATTTATTGCTGTTATCAAAAGTACAGTAATTCCAGGAACTACAAAATTGTTGCAGGAAAAATACCCGCATCTCAAATTGGCATATTCGCCTGAGTTTTTAGTAGAACGTCAGAGATTCAAAGATTTTGCAAACCAGAAAATCCTAGTGGTTGGTACAACATTCAAAGAAGTTGCAGACATGGTTTTTGAACAACACAGAGTTGCAGGCATTGATGTAGGTGAAAGTAAATTTCATACCAGTAGTACAGAGGCTGAAATGGTGAAGTACACAAAAAATAATTTTTATGCCATGAAGGTCGTTTTTGCAAACCAGATGTATGATCTCTGCCAATCTATTGGGGTCGAATGGGATGTTGTGCGTGAAATCATCACCACTCCTCAAGATCAGCCAATAGGTGGCTCCCATCTAGAGCCTATGATGGGATTAATGAGAGGTTTTGGAGGTAAGTGTCTGCCTAAAGACACTCTTGCTTTGAGAGAATTAGCCCGAAGTAATAGTGTGGATTATGAAATTCTGGATGCGATTCAAAGTGATAATGCTGCCTTGAGGAAAATTTCCACTGGTAAATCTTCAGATGTTGTTACGGAGGACGATTGATGGATCTACCAGAACATGGCACGTTTCGCAGATATGTTGTAACTGCCATGATAAATTTCCTAGCGTTCTATTCCCTCTGGGAGTTTTTCCTATTCATTCTGCCAGAAGGCAGTTATTGGCCCACTGTTTCTTGGGCAATTGCTTGGATACTGGGTTCATTCCAAGCGCATTGGACTCATCGTATCTGGACATTTGATTCGCACCGCGATATCAAGTGGACCATTCCTGCAACGATGACTCTCTATACTATTGGAGGTGTTTGTTCGACTGCGTGTTATTACATCGGTACTGTTTCGTGGGGTTTCAACGAGCGCGTTGTTTTCTTAATAAATTCAAGCATATGGGGATTCTTGAATTATTTAGGTCAAAGAGAAATAGCGTTCAAAGAAGTCAGTACTTCTCTCCCTTCATGAAGCGGAATATCGTTGTGAAAAGGCCAACTCTAGGCTTTTGTTCAAGCCCTAGTCTCCAATTTAATTCACCTGCTTTGTCGTAACTAATCAGTTCGTCATACCCCCCAATCCATTCATTGTTGATGAAAATCTGAGGGATTTTTTTAGCTCCCCGTGTACGTATTGAAAACTCGGAATCTATCTTCTTAGATTTACCTAGTTTCTTTTCCGTATAATTGACTCCTTTACTGTCAAGATAATGCTTAGCACCGACGCACGCGGAACAACCTCTGTTGGTGTAAATCTCAACATCGGCCATACGGCTTCGTTGTATTAGTTCCATTTGAATAGCACTATTCTTGCGAGGCATTGAAATCATGCGGCGTTCACGGAGGTATATGCTGCCCGATACAGTCCACAAATTACCACAGGCTGAAAGATTCGCTTATGCTAAACTACTGGCTTACATGACTCGTGTCGATAATGAGTTGACTGTTGAAGAAATGTCAATGTTTGAACAGAGACTCGGAACTGCATTACTATCACCAAAACAACGTGATGCAATTCGTTCTTCTCTGAAAAACCCTCCTTCCCTCGAAGAATGTTTGTCGAACTTAGGTCCCGAAGCTGGACGTCTAGCACTAAGAGACGCTGTCTTGATGGCCGCTTCTGATGGAACTGTTGACGAAGATGAAAGAGAGGCTTTAGATGCAATTGCTGAGCATTTGGATTTACTTCCGGATGCTGTTAATCGCCTGCTAAAATGGACAGTTGAAGGTTACAGTTGGATGCAAAGGGGTTACGACCTCTTGAATGACCTTTCAAGGTGATTTGCCTGTTACCTGATGCTGTGCTATCTCTTGCTGAAGAGCAGAGAAGGAAGATCGCATGTGTCCTAGTAATGGTTGCAGCCGCCGATGGAGCACTTGTTCGTGAAGAGATTTCTGCTATTGAATCATCAATGGGTTTAATGATGTTACATCCTGAAAGCAGAGAAGAAGTTCGACAATTGCTAACCCAGCCACCCGAACTAGATTCAATACTTGATGGCATGGAGATTCCTGCAATCAGAATTGCTCTGAGAGATTCTGCCCTCCTAGCTTCAGTAGATGGAGATTATGATGAAAGTGAATTGTGGGCTCTAAAAAGAATTGCTGATGCTGGTGGATTAACTGAGGAGGATTTGTCTAAAATCTTAGACTGGGTTTCCGACTCTTGGAAACTATCTGCAAATGGGCGTTCAATAATCGCATTCCCGATGCCTGGCGACGATGCGATGTTGTGATAGTGTAGGGTTTTTGCTATGTTGGGGCCTGTCGGATGATGGGTCATAGTTTCCGGAAACAAGAAAAAAGCCGTTTTCCCCCCCATGCTTTATTATCAGTACCGCCCTCGAAGCAATCAGCGCAATTCGTTAATTCGAATTTTTTAGGATATGACAATATGGGAATACATCCAAAAATAGGAATCACAGGATTGCCCCGTTCAGGTAAATCTGCTGTTTTAGCAAAAGTCTTGGAAATGCTTGAAGACGAAAGGCGCAGAGAAATTAACGCAAGGGGCGGGGATGGCGCAAACAGCGACATCATAGGCGGTATGCGCACTGAGCCAATTGTTGAAAACTCTGAAAGAGTTGGTTACAAAGTTATCAATATCACAACAGGAGATGAAGCGGTCATGGCCCACAAGTCCATCGACACCCGCCTCAGAGTGCTTGGATATGGTATTGACACTGAAGCACTAGAAAGTGTTGCAATACCTGCAATTGAGCATGCTAGAGACTATTCTGAAGTAATAGTAATTGATGAAATTGGAAAGTTTGCTGTTCAATCTGAAGGATTCGTAAATGTAGTAAGATCCGCCTTAGAAGTCGATAAACCAACGCTTCTCGCCCTGCACAAAAAGAGTAGGCACCCATTACTCCAAGATATTCGCCGAAGAGACGATGCGAGGATACTAGAAGTAACTCCTGTTAATCGTGCTTTGCTGCCTTACAAAATTCACAAATTAATGCGTGAAACCTATTGATGCGAGCGTTGGGTTCATCCCCTATTACGCATTCGGACTTCTATGAGCCCAGCAAGAAGCGCCCAGAGGTTACTCATTGGGACAGGGCTCGGGCTCATTCTTGCTAGCGGTTTAGCACTAATTTCAGGCTCTTTAGATGTTGAAAAACCAGAAATTGGGTTCGTCGTTCCATTAATTGGCCTTATCCTGTTAGCTCTTTCTGTCCCAACCGGTCGTGGCGAAGGCCCTCTTGCAGGATTTTTTCCTGATGAGAATAAATCTGCAATGGCTGACAGAGTCGAAAGTGAATTGACCAATTCTAAGAAGGAAGATGATGTTGGTAATGCCTGGGCAAAACTTGAACACACTATGCTTTCAAAAGAATTGGAGGAAGAGGAATGAATTACACTCTACCTCCGGATGAAGGTAAAAAAAAGAGATCTCTTTACTGGAACGTTTGTGTTGTTCTAGGGATTATTGCAGTTATTTTCCAAATCGTTGGTATTAACCAGGAAATCGATGAACGCGGTGAGTATAAACAAAACTCTGCAGGTGATATTGGATATCAGTGCGCTGACGGACAAACGATTTACGACCCTCAAGAAGAGATTGAAAACGATGGTGTCCGTGATTGTGATGACGGTTCCGATGAACCTGACAATGGCCTCAGTCCCATCGGAATGTGTGGGGGATTAATGTGCTGCGGTTCTCTAATTTTCGCATTCAGTGCCCTTAGTACCAAAAACGATACTCAAAGGGTGGTTGTAGTACAGCAACAGCCGCAATATGTGCCTGTTGTTCAACAGGT
>JAACDL010000211.1 GCA_009936765.1 Methanobacteriota archaeon | reverse complement strand
ATACAGGTCGAAGCCATATTTACGATCTGCATCTTTTCTATCGAGAGTCATTTTTTCAGTTCGAGACACATTCTGGAGTACTTCGTTTGGCAAGGATTCAATCTCATCCAAATCTTGGCGCGATAAGCGCTTGTGATGGGTAATATCCAGTCGAGCAGAATCCACAGACTTGTTCGCACCTGCTTGGTAAATGTGGGGTCCTAAAAGCCTGCGAGCCGCACCTCCAACAATGTGAACTGCGGTGTGATGGTCCATTAATTGTCTTCGTCGATCCCAGTCTAATTCTCCGTGAACCATATCTCCAACTTCAAAAGGTCCAGTGGACAAGTGAATGACTAAATCGTCAACCTTTCTAGAATCTAAGATGACATTAGAGGCTGAGTCACAAGTAAGACTACCATGGTCACCCTCTTGACCTCCCCCTTCTGGATAGAAGCATGTACGGTCCAATACAATTCCATGAGTTGCCCCTTCTGGTATATCATCACCTTTCAGTTCTAAACATGCTAGTACGCTAGCTTCGAAGTTTTGTTGTGATACATCTTCGTAATACAGAGGAATTGTCGCAGGAACTGAAGGTACATGTTCAACAATCGGTTTAGCAGCAACTGCCTTTGCAGCGTCTTTAGCCATGGCAGCATGCCTTTCAGCCATTTCTGCATTGAAACCTGTTCTTAGCGTGAGGTTTTTCCAACCTAAGTCATTAGCGATATTCATTACCAAATCTGGTGCAATCCCATGACTATCATTTATTGTGAATAGTATTTCATCAGGTAATTCGTCAACTCCCTGAGGTATATCTTTAATCGCTGTTTTGACAACTTGGTTCCCCTTACGAAGCATTTCATCATAGCGTTCTTCTTCACCCTTCAGAATAGTAACAAGCCCTTCTTGAGTTTGCTTCATTCGTTCTGCTGAATAATTTACATCAAGGTGATGCATTACCAAATCTGCTAAACTTAGATTGAGTTCGAGTTCATCGCGCATCCTAAGCACTCTTCTTGCTATCATTCTAGCAAGATATCCTGCTTTCGCATTCGATGGCACAAGGCCATCTCCAAGCATATTTGCCAGAGCATGCATGTGGTCAGGTATCGCATATATGCGTGAAAGCGGTTCGGTTATTGCTGTAAATAATTCTACATCAATTGAATGGCCTCGTTCTGCAAGTCTTGCCAAGAATACTTCCCGCATTCTATCTCCATCACTGCCTGCTTCGATGTTCATAATACCAAACAATCGACTCATTTCCCCTAGCAAAGAATCTAGTTCAGTTTGGTTCATATCAAAGCGCTCGGAAGAGAATCCAGCCATTTGCTTTAGCCATTCAACACTTTCAGGATATATCGCCTCATAGATTGTAGGTGTTCCAGCAGCTGCCCAACAAAACCTCTCCAAACCATATCCTGTGTCAATAATTTGCAATGGCATCTCTGAATATTTTACGCCCTTAATTTCAATTTCACCATCGTCACTTTCGGCGAGGTTCATGAATACAAGAGTTGCAAGTTCAAGGCCTCCAACTATTACTTCAACAGCAGGACCAGCATTTCCTCCACCAGACCATGGGTTTTCGACATAGGTTACTTCAACTGGGTCAATTCCAAATGTGCCACATAGCAAATCATGACAATGCTTGACACATTCTTCCATCCAGTAAAACATTCGACCTTCATCTGGCTTGTTGAATACATGATGAGCCATCATCTCGAAAGTAGTCAGATGTCTGCCTGAGCGTCCGACTGCATCGACATCATTCAAACGAATACACGGCTGTGAAATTGCTAATGGATTTGCAGGTGGTTCGACATCACCAGATGTAACATGAGGTTGGAAATCAGCAATACTCGCTATAGTAAGGTGAATATCATCACGCCATCGTGCCAATACAGGATATGGTTGAACCCTAGTGTGCCCTCTGTTCTCGAGAAAACCAATGAATGCTTCACGCATCGAATCCTTCAATTCTCTGCCACGCATATCGTAACCCGAAATTATTGGAGCTCCAATGAATGTATATTCGTCTTCTTCTGTGTCCCCACATGTATCACGGTCTGGATCACAAGTCCAAAACCAAAGACCTGTAACTCTACACTCTTGACGAGTATACCCATTATCATGGAACACTTTGAGGTCAATCGGAGGTAGACCCATATTCATCACTTGCCCTATGGGCAAATAGGCGTACCGCCAATCTAACTTCAAACCATCCCCATTTGAGGCACAGAAATGAAGAGATGGAAGCCCTCGCAGGCACATGGCCGACGGCGAATGGCGGAATCACCTCGAAGTCGAGAGTGAGGGGCTGATGCGCATTCGCAAACATTCATCGATGAAAGTTGATGCTATGATAGTTGCAGATTCTGCACACTTGGCCAAAAGTAGTGATGACCGCTCTATATCACAACTAGTGAATATAGCATCGATGCCAGGAGTAGTAGGAGAAGCTTGGGCAATGGCTGATTGGCATTATGGCTATGGATTCCCAATAGGTGGAGTTCTTGCTACTGACGTTAATTGGGGTGACGAAGGTGGGTCAATATCCCCCGGCGGAGTTGGATTTGACATCAATTGTGGAGTAAGGATGGTTGCTCTTGAATGCAGCGTAGATGACATTCCCAATCTTGACCGATTAGCAGGCCGTTTGAATGGAAGAATTCCTTCTGGTGGTTCGGGTAAAGGCGGACTCGACATTTCTAAAAGAGACCTCGATGAAATTATTTCAAGAGGGAGTAACGCAATGGTCGACCTCGGATTTGCTCAACAAGAAGATTTGAAAAACATAGAGTCTAATGGGGCACTCGAAACTGATCAAGGTGTTTCT
>JAACDL010000034.1 GCA_009936765.1 Methanobacteriota archaeon | reverse complement strand
TAGTGGCGGAAAAGCATCACGTTGTATCCATGGTGGTGCAACAATGGTTTGGCCATTGATTCAAGACTACAAGAAATTAAGTCTGATTCCTCTGACAATCAGTATTCCACTGACTGGTGCTCTATCACAAGAGAACATCAGAATCAACGTACCTTCTACGTTCACAGTAGGTGTCAGTACAGACCCTACAATCATGAACAATGCTGCAGAACGCCTACTACATCTGACTCCTGCACAAATCCAGGAAATGGCATCTGAGATTATCTTCGGTCAACTTCGTTTGACTGTAGCATCTCTAACCATTAGGCAAATCAACTCCGATCGTGAACTATTCGCTGAAGCAATCCGTAACAACGTAGGTCACGAACTTAACAAGTTAGGACTTAACCTAATCAACGTTAACATCAGTGACATTACAGACGACTCTGATTTCATCGAGAGTATTGGACAGAAGGCTGCTGCAGGTGCGGTAAACGCTGCAAAATCTGACGTCGCTGCTGCTGACCGTGATGGTGCTATAGGACAAGCGGAAGCATACCGTACTCGTGACATCCAAGTTGCTGAGAACACAGCAGCCGCTGAGAAAGGAAAGAAAGCAGCTGATGCTGACCGACGTAAGGAAGTCGCTGCCCTTGAAGCAAATGCAATCGAAGGAGAGAACACCTCCAAAGGAAGCATCGCTGACTACAATGCAAGCCTTGCTGAGAGAGAAGCAGAAGCAATGCAAAGATCTGAAGTTGCTCGCAGAACTGCAGAGATGGAAGTTCAGAAAGCACAATATTTGCTAGAGCAAGAGAGACTCAAGGCTGAAGAAATCGTACGTGAAGAGATTGCAAAGACTCAGATCGAGATTGCTGCAGAAGCAGAAGCAGAACGCCAGCGCCGTATCGCTCGTGGTGAAGCAGACGCTATTCTTGCAAGATACAATGCTGAAGCGGAAGGTATCCAAGCGGTACTAGAAGCAAAGGCTACAGGATACGCACAATTAGTTTCAAGCGCAGGTGGAGACACCAAGGCCGCAGCCACATTACTGATGGTTGAGAAGATAGAAGCTATCGTTTCACGCCAGGTTGAAGCAATTTCCAACCTGAAGATTGACAAGATTACAGTCTGGGATTCAGCGGGTAGCGGCAAGGGAGAAGGCTCCACTGCTAACTTCGTTTCAAGCCTAATACACGCATTGCCACCAGTGCATGATGTAGCCAAGATGGCAGGTGTAGACCTACCAGACTACTTGGGAAGTCTGAAGGACGAATGAAACCGGCTTTAGCGGTCCCTAAAGGGACCGTGGTTTCAAGAACCCTACAAACACCAGAGTGTCCATGCAGAGTGACCTAGAGATTGCAAGAGCAGCCGAAATGGAGGATATTTCGGCTATAGCATGGAAGCTTGGAATAAGTGATAGTGAAATCATGACAATGGGTCGTGGTAAAGCGAAAATCACATGGGAAGCACTCAAATCTAGGCTCTCTAAACCACAAGGTTCTCTAATTCTAGTCACCAGTGTAAACCCTACCCCTTTTGGAGAAGGTAAGACTGTTACAACAATTGGATTAACACAGGCACTAAATCGAATCGGAAAGCGAGCCACATGTGTCATTCGTGAACCATCGATGGGACCCGTATTTGGAATCAAAGGCGGTGCTGCAGGCGGTGGACATTCACAAGTACTCCCAATGGAAGACATCAACCTACATTTCACAGGAGACCTGCATGCTGTAACTAGTTCTCACAACTTGTTGTCATCGATGATAGATAACCACCTCAAACATGGAAATGATGAGAATATCGATTCAACCAGGATTATTTGGCCTCGTGTTATCGACCTAAACGACAGGTCCGTCAGAAACGTAACTGTGGGTCTTGGTGGGCCCGCTAATGGAGTTGTCAGGGAAGATCGATTTGACATCACAGCAGCAAGCGAGGTCATGGCAATTTTGGTATTGGCCAAGGATTATGCCGATTTAAGGAGAAGGCTTGGCGAAATCGTAATCGGCCAGCGTATGGATGGAAGCCCAGTTAAAGCGGAAGACATAGGTGCTGCAGGGGCAATGTCACTACTTCTTAGAGAAGCATTCTTGCCAAACCTTGTTCAAACCATTGAAGGAGATCCTGCATTCATCCATGGAGGACCATTTGCAAATATTGCCCATGGAAATTCATCCATCATTGCTGACAGACTTGCGCTCGGAGCGGCTGATTTCGTAGTCACTGAGGCTGGTTTTGGTTCAGACATGGGTGCTGAAAAGTTCATGCACATCAAAGCAGCAAACTCCGGGAAGGCACCGGATTGTGTCGTGATGAATGTCACTGTCCGTTCTATGAAACTACATGGAGGAGCATTTGGAGCACGTGCTGCACGTCGTCCTTCGAAAGAAGAAATAGAAAAAGAGGATGTCGATGCAGTCCGAACTGGTGCACAGAGCAACCTTGACCGCCATATACGCAACATGTCCGAATTTGGAATGCCGGTTGTAGTATCGGTCAATAGGTTCGCTACCGATACCGATGCAGAGTTAGATTGTCTAATTGAATGCGCACGTGCGTCAGGAGCATCGCAAGTTTGCCTAACTGAAGTGCATGCTAAAGGTGGAGCAGGTGGTGCACAATTAGCAAAGGCTGTAGTCGTATCTTGCCAAGATCATATAGCAGCAGGAAGGCCATTCACTCCTCTATTCAATCCAAATACCCCGATTGAAGAAAAGGCTCTAAGAGTTGCCACTAGGATTTACGGGGCTGATGGAATCAATATTCAAGCAAAAGCAGACAGGCAACTCAAGCAAATCAATTCTTGGGGGTATGGACACCTGCCAGTTTGTATGGCAAAGACTCAGTATTCATTCAGCCATGATGCTAACCTACTAGGTGCGCCTTCTGGCTTCGAAGTTCCAATAAGAGAGTTCAGATTGAACTCTGGTGCTGGTTTCGTGGTTGCTGTTCTGGGAGAAATCATGACAATGCCGGGATTACCTAAGCGCCCGGCTGCTTCGGACATGGATATGGATGAAGACGGAAACCTTCTCGGCGTATTCGGGTGAAGCAGATGCAAGTTCTCAAGCGTGATTTCGGGTTGTATCGCATTCGAATAGACTGTGATGATGACCTTTGGACTTTGGCTCGCCTTTGTGTTAAAGGGAGGAGTATTGGAATGCTTGGAGAACGTCGTGACCAAACAACTGCTGGCCAAGAAGGCGGAAGAGCAAAAGCTGCTGAAAGGAAAAAAATGTGGATTAAGTTAGCAATAGAGTCGAATGAGTTCCACACATTCGCAGAGACATTACGTGTCCATGGAATAATCGAAGAAGCACAATTCGATCATGGAAGTCACCACACACACATAGTCGAAGTGAGAGACGAAGTTGAACTAACCTCGAATCACCAGTTTCCATCAGTAGATGAAGACTTGATTAGACAGGCTTGCGCAAATAGTGGAAAAGCGAAGGTCGTCATTATTGTAGTTGAAGCAGATGAAGCGATACTATACGAGGTTAGTAGCCGAGGTGTGAGAGAAGTTTCAACTTGGACAATGCGGGGAGGAGGAAAATACACTGGAGCTAAAATTAGCGAAGGTGTTTCGAAATCATTCTTCGAAAAGATTGCTAGAGAAGCAAACGATTCAATCAAGGAAGGAACACCAATCGTAATTTGTGGTCCTGGATATTCAAGAGAGAAATTAGCACCAATGATAAATGGGGCAAAGAAATTGATTGCTACAAGTATGGGTGGGCGTGGCGCTGCAAACGAAGTTATCAGCGAAGGCCTTGCAGGTGACGTCCTTTCTGAACATGCTGTTGTAAAAGAAACTGCAATGCTAGAAGAAGCTTGGAAAAGAATTTCCACTGATGGCGCAGTAGCCTACGGGCGAGAATCGATAATCAAGGCGCTAGAAGAAGGCGCCATTGAAACGCTACTGGTAAGTGCAGACCTATTGAGAGAAGCAGATTGGGAATCTGTAGTTAACGGGCTCAGCGATATCGGCGCTAAACTAGTACAGTGCTCGACAGACCATGATGCTGGTGAGCAATTACTGGGAATGGGCGGAGCTGTCGCATTATTGAGATTCAAGGTGTGAAAATGTATTCAAGGTGGTTTCATGATATTGAAGGCGACCTTCGCCAAGAAATGAAAGGTCTCAGATGGCTTCTAATTCGGCGAGAGGATTTGGCTAAAGCAACGCCTGCATGGATGTTTGCCGAATTAGATGGCACCCTAATCGGAGTGGATCACAGAGGTATGAACTTCCAATCTGGAGTTCATAACCGAGCCATTCATTTGTTGTTAGTAGATGATACTGAAGGTATAACTGGAATTACAAAAGTAGTAAGTGAAGGCACTCTTGAAGAGCACATTTGGTAATCATGCAAACGGTATTGAAATCGATTTGTGAGTTCCAAGATTTACGATGGTCAACATACAGGGCTTAGGCTGGAAACCTAGCATCCTCTGATACGAAGTTTGGTCTTGCCAAGTTGAAGAGCGAACTAGTGTGGTCCCACGGAAATCGACACATGCATGACCATGAACGTGACCTGTTACGAAAATATCCGGTACTTCTCTAATCACAAGTCCATCTTCTGGCTCAGGAGAAAGTGGTGTTTTACCACCCCACTGAGGGGCAAGATGTCTGCGTCGTAACATTTGCCTCATCGCTTCAACAGGATCTCGATAAGTGACAGTTCTAAGTCCTGCAACGAAATCGTCAATCGATTTACCGTGATATGACAGGAGCCTAACTCCATCAAGGCTGAAGTCGCATGGATTTCCTACAAATGTTGTACTGTTGAAATCTTGTTGGATATCCGGTTCTAGTGTTGGCTGAGGCTCAGCTGGCCTAACCGCATCGTGATTACCAGGAAGCATGATACATTCTACCCATTCAGGCAGTAATTCTAGCAATTCTGCAAACCTTGTATATTGGCCATACAAGTCCTTGATTGCTAATTCGTTATCCTGCCCAGGATAAATGCCAACCCCGTCAACACAATCTCCTGACAAAACAAGATACTTGATAGTTCTAGCCAAGGGGTCGTTGTTGAACCATTGAATCATCTTATGCCACTGTGCTTCAAGGAAGGTTTTGCTACCTACGTGGATGTCTGACAGGAAAGCCACTGAAACTCCTTGCTCTGCAAAACTCTTGTCGTGTTTATCCTGCATTGGGAAATGCAAGTCATTGATGTAGAACATGTCTCCATTTTGTGAGAAGGTTCCTGAGACTCCAATTACATCATCTGGCATCAATCCTGATTCGACAATTTGAGCATGTTCAATCACTCTATCCTCACCCTTTCTATTCATCAGCAAACAACTCATTTCTCCGCTTGCATCTTCTAAAGAGAACATCAGATGACCATTCTTCGTATGGCGAGGATCGTTTACCAAACCAATCGCCACTGCGACATTTTCACGTGCTTGGAATCTACCTTTTTCAGCCTGTAGCCTTGCTATTTCCATCGGCCTTCTAGGTAGGTTAGAGTTTGTAATTATCAATTTACGTAATCGTTCTAAACGATCATTAAAGGCATTATTAATATCTCCCATTTTACCTTCTGTAGTACTGTTACCTGTAATGTCATAGTGCACTTTGATGTCAATCATAGCATCTACTGCATCCATTGGGAAATCTTCTCTATTCCAATCTGGAAGATTATTTCGCATGTTGATTCTTTCAGGAGTAGATTCCATTATTGGCGCAATGACTCTGCCTGGGTTTGCAGCAGGAATCATGTCCACTGTCATTAGACCTTTTACACCCTTTGAATGTAGTTCGGCAATTAGGCCTAAAGGGTCGTGGTGTTGCTCTAACCGTTCTTTCACACCGCGGTTGACAATCAGACCTGCACTCATCAAGTGCTGGAGAATCTCGCCCCAACCGGTTGCCATGATTCCAAGACAGAATCGGATGTACAAGAGGTGTTCGGATAATTCGAGAAAACAGATTCACTCTTTTTCCCAATTAATGTCCGTATCATCACCTACGGAAGCACCTGGCTCTTGCCATGACTCATCTTGCCATGGAGCCCCTGCAGCAGCATCTGCTGCTCGACGTGCTTTCTCTGCGTCAGACTTGGCCCTTGCTACTACTGCATCTGCTGCAACCTTCTTTTTCTCAGCAATTGCATCTTTTTTCCTTACCTTTGCCTTGTCCCAACAATCAATAGCGGTTTTCAATGCAAAATGTACGAATGAAATCTTGTTTTCCTGTCGAGTACCGCCCATTTGGACTGATTCAGCATTGGCCCAATGTGCAGAAGCAATTCCGACATAAACCAAACCGACTGGTTTGTTTGAGTTAAGCGCTACTGGGCCCGCAATCCCTGTTATTGAGATTGCAATATCTGCACCGGAACGAATTCTAGCACCATCTGCCATTTGAATGGCAACTGTAGCATTCACAGCCCCCTTTGATTCCAAAAGTTCCCTTTGAACATCTAATTCATTGATCTTGGATTCATATGAATAACAGACCCAGCTTTGGCCAAACCAATCACTAGCACCTGATATATCTGTCAAAGTGCTAGCCAGAAGGCCCCCTGTACAAGATTCTGCTATGGTAATCGTAGCATTTACCTCTTTCAAGCGGCGCACCAAACGAGCCGCCAAGGCTTGGACTTCCTCATCCATCAGGTAGACACGAGAGCCCGTACTTCTTGAAGTTACAGGGGTTCTATTCAAAAAGAGGTGCCAAGTAGGCTCGGCTGGGCCCGTGGTCTAGCGGTTATGACACCTCGCTTACACCGAGTTGATCGTGGGTTCGATTCCCACCGGGCCCACTATCAAAAACTGCCACTCAGTGCGCTGCTTTTGCTGAATCGAAAATGTTCAGATACCAAGATAAGGACGTAAATCATTCAAGTCTTTTGACTCTACGACGGTAACTCCAGCCTCTGCGAATGCAATTTTAGCCACATCCCTTTGAGGATTGAGTCCAATGAAGGTTGAACCTTCAATTCTCATCGACAAATACATGCTTGAATCTCCGATAGACACTAACCTATTAGGAGGACAATCGAGTATGTCCAGAAGTCTTTGAATTGAGGTATACTTCTCCTTGGAAGGGACTCTTACAACACCTTCATCCAATAGCCATCCATCTTCATCAAACTTGAAACCATTAGCAATCCAATCGTCTGCTTTCACTAGACCTGCTATTGATTGTACAAACAAGTCCACACCAGCAGATACGATTGCGACATGGATTCCTGCTGATTTTAAATCGGCAACTAACTCCTTAGCTCCCTTCATCAACTTACATCCAGAATATGCTCTAAACAAGTCATCTCTATGAATCTTAGATGACTTCTCTTTCCACAATGCGATATCTGCATTCATGAATTCATTATCGGTTAATTCACCGGCCATGAACTTTTGAAGCAAGTCTTTCGAACTAGTTCCGAAATGATCGTGGATTGTTCTCCAGGAAGAAATAGAATCTGCTAGTACGCCATCACAATCGAATGCTACACACAGTGGCTTATCCAAATCAATCACTCCGTTTGAGGGGAGCAGGCTATCGCACTTGGACTTGTTGAAAATAAAAGAAGAAAGAAGGTTACAGAGGGGAGGGCCCCAGGACCGAAATCCTGGGGCCACACTCCTTTGTGGGGCATCCCCCACCCCGAAAGGTGGGTATTTTTGCGTACAAGTTGAGACTCCATCCTCTCTCGAAAGAGAGGATGAAGTACTCACCAATCACTTACTGTCTCAAAGACTGTCCCAAGTTCTTAGAACTGAACCTTGTCCGGAGTTTGGCACGTAACTTATCGAGACAAAGATGTCACCGATTGGATCACCATTTTCATCAATAGTCTTGATGTAAATTGTGTCACCTGTATCGAAACTTGACTTAACAGCACCGTTTTCTCCGCCTACTGAATCTCCAAAGGTAACCATACTTGGTGAGTTACCAGGGTAGAATCCATAGACAGTAGTTTCGGCAAGGTTGTATTGCCCATTGACAATTGCTCCTGTTGCGTCAGTATATTCGATAGTTACTTCCATAGCTTGTGTTGCTAGTTCCACTTGACTTGCAGTGACGGTGATTCTGTGGAATTCTCCACTATCTGAATCGACGTCAAAAGTCATACGAGGAACACCCTTTGCAGAAGTATCTGCAAGGCTAGATGCCCAGACGTATATCACACCAGATAGAACCACAGTAATTGTAACCATCAAGATGGTAGCGATAACTGGGCTCACTGCTTGCTCATCTGCTTCAAGGATCATCTCTTCTAGAGACTCTTCTTCTTCATCACGGCGGCTCTGTAGAACCAGTGCGCTGACGAATAATCCTGCTGCGCTGATAGCAATTATTGATGGTGCGAATGATGGTACATCTGCAGTTCCAATCAAGCGTACAACGGTCGGTAGTCCTTGTCCGGTTCCGATTGTAGTCTCTCCGAATGTGCGTGGTTGTGCACAATCTGATCCATTGTCGTCTGTGCTCATCAAGTTGTTACACCAATCTTGGTCTTCTAGCATTGGTCGGCGCTTGTTGTTCAGAGTAACTACTGATGGGTTTCCATCTTTATCTGTGCTGGAACTTCCAATTTCACCAGGACAACTCCATGCATCCGCTTGCTCACCGTTGCTGTCAATACAGCTGTGTGCGTAAGGGAAGGAGTAACCGAAGTAACGGTTAGCAGGTATAGCAGACATGTCACAAGATTCATCAACACAACTCAAGACATCTACTTCAACCCAAACTCTGTTGCTTGTGGCTGTGATGTAGACGAAGTCTGTAACTTCTAATGTGTCTCCATATGCAGGTGGCATGACGTATTGTGTACCTAGGTTCACATAGCCTTCTTCTGTATCATCTGCACTGTTGTATCCATTGCTGTGGAATGTTACTTCCAGCATGTGTGCGTAGTTGTACGGACCTTGATCTCCACCGTGACCGATTGTGACAGTAGTAGGCACGAAGGTCTTAGGCATGATGTTGGATACTTGATTGAAGTCAAATCCAGATATATCAGATAGGAAGTAATCAGGTACATTCTCTGCGACGTTGTCAACACGGACATACAATGTTACACTGTCTTCACCCTGCTGATAGTTAGCAGTAGTCATGTCATAGTTTGGTACATAACTTGGTGCAGTTGCAGTGTCGTGTAGGTACAATGTGATCGGACAGAACTCACCAGATAGAGGGTTCTTCTGGTGAATACCGCTGTTCTTCAAGTAGTCTACTTCCCATTCAGGTGCGTTTGTTGTTGCATCCTTGATTAGGTCGAATGCAATATCATCGCCGCTGATTGTAGCAGTGAAGTAGTTCTCGTAGTTACATGTGTCCGACTTGACAATGGTCCACTCAAGATCTAGATCTTCGTGGTCGTTATCATGCTTCATTTCAGATAGGTCGTAAGTCAAGTTGTCTACGTTCTCATCATCCTCAGTTAGAGTAATCTTCCAAGGGAAGCTTGGTACTTCTCCATTTCCGTCAGAGATTACAACACCAGCCTGGCGATCCCAGTCTAGTACTTCAGGTGCGTCGTTAACAGGTGTAACTGAGAAGTTTACCTCGTAATCTACAGCATCTGTGTTCTCTCCAACCCATGAGTATGCCAGACAGATGTCTGATGTCATTCCGGTAGGAACTCCAGGTGCAAGATACTCAGGTATGAATGAAGCAAGTCCAAGGTATAGGTTGTAACAACCTGTAACTGTCATTGGTCCATATACTGGGTGAACTACATCGTAGTCGATCAACCAAGTGTATGAAACACAACTTGCTCTGACATCTGTGGTGCGACCTAGGTAGGTGTTAGCACAGTATCCGCCATCGTCAGATAGAGTTAGTACGATTGTACACTCGCCACCAAGTTCGTTAGCAGCGTTCTCAACTATTGACAACTCATTGTTTACTACAGATACACTGAATGCAGGACATGGGTTGTATCCACCAGTGGTTGTGTAACCAGTTGGGAAGATTGTACTCCATGTTGTAGTGAACGAATCAACATCGACACCATATGCTTCCATCCAGAAGTCAGTGTAGTTCAGTGAATTGTAAACCATTGCGTTTGCATCGATTGTACTGTCACAGCCATCATCGGAGCGAACTGCAGTTACCTTGTTTCCACTAGAGTCCATGTATTCCTGATACCATACAGATCCACAGCCATTCTGGCCTAGCAGGTAGGTCAGTAGAGAGACATTGTGCAATGTCGGTAGTGTGTAGGTACCGTTAGGTGAGATACTAGCTGGGTCACCAGACATATCAATGTCTTGGAATCCACCCTGGGAAGTTACAGCAGCGCCAACTTCAGCGAACATTTCTGCCACTGTGTCGTACTTCTTCTGTACCCAGTATGGGTCAACAGTAACGTCATCTCCCTTGATGTTAGCATTCCAAGAGTAAACTTGAGGTTGCTCGTTAGCCATGTCATTGCTTGCCATGTCTACAACATAGGAGCCAGTATTGTTAGCAGCAGATCCGAGAACCTTGCTTACACTTCCAAATCCTTCGTCTAGGACATTCAGGTTACCGTCACCATCATCTGCAAAGACCGGCATACAATCTGCACGCTCTTCGTTACAAATTATTGGTGCGTCGTTAACATTGACTACCTTGAAGGTAATTGTCTTGCTAGCAGTTAATCCATGACTGTCTTCAACAGCGAAGTGGAAGACATATTCACCGAACTGATCGTTGTCAGGAGTGATTGTCATTACTTGACCAGTTGATGCAACAGAGGACAGACCACTATCTAGAAGCATAGTTGGGCTTCGAGATGGATCACTGTCATCAGCAACAGTCCAGACAAGAGTGTTCTCTGCATCTTGGACATCGTCAGCCTTGTCTAGCATTGTTAGCGTGTAAGCTCCACTGTCTTCGTTAACTGTTACGTCAACCAAGTCTTGGATAACTGGACATGCACGTAGTATGTCTACACTTGCAGCAACATTTGTGCTCATGTCAACTGAGTTGATATTGCCCCAGTCTTCTTCACATGC
>JAACDL010000210.1 GCA_009936765.1 Methanobacteriota archaeon | reverse complement strand
GTCTACGTTTGAACCTGCAAGCCTCTCTACTTCTTTCCCACCTCTCTTTTTCCGCTGCTTAGCGTCGACTTTTTTCTTGGCTTTTTCGCGCTTGGTGTTCTTGGCGAGAATTTTCTTCTCTTTTCGGGTTAATTTAGTTGGAAGTGAGTAGTCTTCTTCTTCATCGAAATCTTCCCATTCATCGTCATTGGCTGAAGGAAGTTCTAGTTCTTCTTCTTCATCAAATTCTTCCCATTCTTCTTCATCAACAACGGATAACTCGTTTGTGTTTGATGGTGATTGAATGTTACTAAGGTTTGGAATTTCTTGGTGTTGGTTTATTGCTTCAATTGCTTCGTCAGAGCCCGCTTCGGCTGAGAGGGATTCTGTGTCTGCCTCAGATGCTGCAACCTGTACCTTTTTTCTGAATTTATCAAAGAGTCCCATTTCTAACACCTAATCATCAAGAGTTAATTCGCCGCCCATCCCTCTTCTTCTACGCCTTGGTGTGGCCTCGGGTGTGGTATCGGGTGTGCCTAGTTGCTCTTCCGGATCAGGGGTATTTTGCTCCGTCATTTCCTTAGCAGCTCTTTCAAAAGTTGTTGACAGTTCTTCGATTCTTTGAGTCAGTACTGCTGCGTCCGCTTCGAATTGGGATTTGAGTTCAGACAAATCATTCAGCCTTTTCGTAACCAATTCTTCGGCGTCATCTGGTGACCTTTCTCCAAAGATGCCGCTACCCAAATCAACTACTGTTGTTGCGTTTTTGGGAATAGGCACCATGACTCCTGCCCCAAGTGGAATGTGGCCACTAGAACCGTTAGATAGTGCTTTCAGGGCGTGCCTGGTATCGTCATGTTCTAGTTGAACTGCTTCGATACGATCAATCTGAGATTGTATCTCTTCTAGGCGCTGCCTGTTCATATCTACAAGTCGAGCCATTCTCTGAAGTTCGTTTGAATCAACCATGCTCTCACCTAGTGGGAGAAGGCTCTCCGTCAAGAACCCGACGATTGTCGGTGTTCATTCTTCCTCTTCAACTGGGGCTATTTTGCCGCCTGCTGCTGCGATTTGATCGCGGAAAGCGTCTAGAATTCGTGGTTCTGAAGAGGTCCTAGGGTCGATTTCAGAAACAGACTCGATGGTGATTGCGCGGCGGTTTGCCTTGTGGCGAGAGCCTATAATCGAGTAACAGCGATGCTCTGCATCTGCAGCAGATGATGCTACAAGGTCTAGATTGAACTTCTGTCGTTGGCTACCAAAAGGTGCTGTGCCGGATACGCGGAAGGCTTGCATATTTCGGCCGACCTGTAAATCTGTCTTAAACGCGCTGGCGCGAAGCCATGTGTATGAAACTTAAATCGGGATGTGGTTTTAGAAGGACTATGCGAGTGGTGACTTTGGTGATATTACTCATCCTAATCACCCCTTTATCCATCGCTGACCCTGGTGCTGATAGTTTGTCAGTAGGACCGCAGTGGGGCGAAGAGTTGTCAGAAGTTGTTTTGGATAATCTGAACGGCTCCGGGGTGATAATTGCTGTTGCTGACACCGGTATTGACATGGATCATTCTTGCTTTAGAGATTCTGAAACAGATGTTGGTGAACCAGGTATAAATCACAGGAAAGTTGTTGCTTTGAATGATTCAATTGATAGTTGGGATAATCAGGGTCATCAACAGTTCAGGCATGGAACTCATATTGCAGGCATTCTTGCTTGCGACCCTTTGGATAACAATTCAGATATCAAATCGATGTCATATGGTTCTAGACTTGTAGTTCAAGATATTGTAGATTCGACTGGTTGGTCTCCCCCAGATGTAGATGACTTATTGGCTGAGGCTGCGCTGCATGGCGCTGTAATCAATTCATGGTCTTGGGGAGATAATACAATCAATTACACTAATAGAAGTGAATTAATTGATGAGTGGACTGTTGAAAACCCCTGGTCGTTGATTCTTATCGCTCCCGGAAATAATGGAGGCGAGATGTTAGAGCCTTCGAACGCTTACAATGCGGTCTCTGTTGCAGCTAGTAATTCGGATAAAAATGCAACTATGTGGCCAAGTAGTTCGCACGGGCCTGATGTTAATGGAAGGAGGGGTACATTCATTGCTTCCCCTGGAGTGAATATTCTTTCTGCAAAGGCAGACGGGATTACTACTAGCATGAATAATGGTACATATTCGATGACTGGAACTTCAATGGCAACCCCAATGGCTGCATCGTTTACCGCTCTTTTGCAGGAAATGATTGAGAAAAAATACGGTTTTACTCCTTCAGCCCCATTGTTAAAATCCATGCTGGCCGCTTCTGCTGAGCCGGTAACTGGAATGTCTCCTGATCCAATCCAGGGATATGGTCGCCCTTCCTTGGAATCGTTCAATACGTCGTTTTTTGTTCATGACTCCTATGAAGTAGATGACTGGGTGTCAATTATTCAAGGCCGGGGTGGTGATTTAGATTCTATGAAAAATAACTCATGGAATGGAAGTGGAGCAAAGGGTCCATTTTTATCAGAAAATGATTCCTGGAGCCGGTATGTTAAGCCAGTAAATGGTGAAGATTTAGAAGTAACATTATCCTACAATGCAAGACCAATGGGGTATGATATTGATGATTTGCGATTGTTGGTCAAAACGTCAGACGGAAGAGTTGCTGTCGATGACAAATTTACTAGTTCAGGGTATAGTCAACTGTATTACCAATCAGCTTTCTCTCCCTTAGAAGATGAATCTTCTAACGAAACTACGGTGATGGTTAGGCTCTCATCTGCCCAATTGGAGGATGTGGATTGGGTAGAAATTGAAGTTGTTGCTAAATCTGTATTCAATGGTGGTTCCGAAGGAATGTTAGGTATTGAAGGAGATAGAGTTGGGTTTGGTTTGACTGTTATTGGTGTTCACGAATTGTTACCAAATAATGGCCCTGTTTTGACTATGTTATCGGGACCGGGTGGTGGTGAGAATTATACTGAAAATGTTACTCTGGAAATGACAATAATAGATCTGGAAAAAGATAATGTTGTATTTGCAATTCGTTTAGCAAATGAAAATTATTCTGTTGATTTGGGAGATTGTGCTCTTGCTATGAATTCTAGTTTCAATTCGAGTTGTACTGTGGATATTTCGAAAGAATTGATTCCAAGAAAGGTTAATCGGCACGATTGGAGGTTTGAAGTTGTGGCTGTTGATGATAATTCATCTATCTGGACCGGGGTTAGTATGAGTCAATTTAAGACTGAAAATTTTACTATATGGTGGGAAAATCCAGCCTTCGTAGAGCCTGATGTTTGGGTGCCCGATGATGAGGTTTTGAAAAATAAACAAAATGATACGTTATTATGGGGAATAATAGGCGTTGTTATTGGTGCATTAGTAGCGGCCAGTGTGATGTTTAGAGGAGGCAGGGCTAATTGGCAAGAAGATGTCAAATCCCCCTTCAGAGAGGAAGAATAGGGCCTAAAAGCGCGAGTGAGTATTAAGTCAAGTGACTCTATGGGCGAAATGTCCGAAGGACAAAGGTGAGATATTATGGGAGAAAGACTCTATGTTGGAATTGATTTGGGAACATACCAATCAACTATCGCAAGTAGCGCAGGTTCAATTGAAACAATCGAGACTGTTGTTGGAAGACCAAAGGACCCTGTGGCTCGTAATTTCCTAGGCCGTGATGTTTTATTCGGTAATGATGCTCTAAAGAACAAGTTGGCATGTAACCTATACCGCCCTATGGCCGCTGGTGTTGCTCAAGATGATGAAGCAAACCTGGCTGCTGCTAAGGCTTTCGTAACTCACCTTATCGAAACCGCTGGTCCTGAAGAATACGACGAAGTGTTTGGAGTAATTTGCTCTCCATCGCACGTTTCATTCACAGACAAGAGCAATCTTGTGGCTACACTACGTGGTCAAGTAAACGCCATCATGGTAGTTACTGAACCATTCGCTACCGCATACGGAATTGGTGAAATATCTGGTTCTATCTGTGTAGACATCGGGGCAGGAACCACCGATATCGCACGTCTTTACGGAATATTCCCAACAGAAGAAGACCAACTTACAATCCAGGAAGCTGGAGATTGGATCGACGTGCAACTAATGGGATTAGTTCAGAAGAAGTACACTGGTGCACAAGTAACAAAAGACATGGTTCGCAAGTGGAAAGAAGAATACTCCTACGTTGATGGAGAAGACAGAGAACAGATGGTTGAATTATCTGTTGAAGGTAAGAAGCAAGTTGTTGACATTGGAGACCTAATCAAGGCCGCATGTACAATGGTTGTTGGAAAGGTTGGAGCTGCAATCAAGTCAATCGTTGCTACCGCTGACCCTGAATACCAACCAATTCTCAGAAACAACATCATACTCTCTGGTGGAGGATCTCTAATCGGTGGAATCGCTGATGCAATTGCAAATGACATCGCTGATATTGGAGATGTTACTGTAACCTGTGTTGAAGACCC
>JAACDL010000209.1 GCA_009936765.1 Methanobacteriota archaeon | reverse complement strand
CTAAGAAAAAGGTTGTTGAAAAAGGTCACAATACTATGAAAACTCGCAAGGTAAAGCAGAAAACGGATACTACAGAGGTAAAGGTTACTAAGCGTAAGACAGTCAAAAAAGAAGCCGTCATCGAAAAGGAAGATGTCAAGGAGAAGGATGTACCGACTAAGAAGCGTAAATCTGTTAAAAGAAAGAAAAAAACATCTGAAGTGAAATCTATTGATGAAGATAAGTTGCAAGATGGCCTTGCTACAGATTTTCTAAATGAAGATTGATTACCAAGCCATAATCGGCTCATCATTCATGCCACATGCTGTTTTCAAAAATAACCGAAGTCCATCCATGTCTTCGGAATCCATACGATTGATTACTTCCCCGAAATACCTCTCGAGCCTTTCAACGCTTTGAGCAGACTTTACTCCACTTGCCGCTATAACTTGGCTACGAACAGAGTCATCATTCTCAAACGCCTCAAGCCTTGAAATGAGAGCATCGTAAGCTGATTTAATTAATTCTACATCGGAGTCTCTGCGTGCGGCAAATACTCCGAATACCATTGGATTGCCAGTTACCTGAAGCCATTCAGAACCCAAATCCATTACCACTAAGTCTGGGTGAGCCCTTGCTCCTTCAAGTGCACGATCGCCAATCAACAAGCACCCATCGCATGAATCTAACATCCCTTCTAAATCGGGACCCATCTCGACATATTTCGGTTGTAGATTCCTCTTGGATACAAGATGGCGCAGTAGAGCGACAGAAGAGGCCGAATCTGATGGTAATGCTATCGTATTCATTGACTCGATGGGCATTGAACCGAAGAGGAGTACGCTACCCACTTCCCCTCGGCTTGAAATGGCTAAATCGGGAACCAAAACAAGCTCGCTAGAGTTCTTGGCGTAAGCTGCGGCTGGTATGGGGGCTAAAATACAATCTTTACGAAGAAGATGGCCTGTTAACCAAGAGGGGGGGGCAGGTAATACATCCCATGAATTATCTAGGCCATAAAAAAGAGGTTCACAGTTGATGAACGAAACTCGTCCAATGGTTCGTTCCCATGACATCTATTCACCAGCCGCCATACGTAACTGTCGGCGGGCGGGTGCTTTTGGTAGTATGTATTCCTCAAAGGAAGTGTATGTTGTGTTCCTTTGGACTGGTTTGGAACCTGAATTAATAACAATCTTTGCTAACATCTCCTTGTCGTGATCCAACGGAGCATTAGATCCCGCCAAATGCATTATCGATTCTTTCTGGACGGTTCCGTCGATATCATCCGCTCCGAACTGAAGGGCTAGTTCCGCTATTTCGTCACCTATATTCATCCTGTAGGCCTTGATGTGAGGGATATTATCTAGCATCAGTCTTGAGATGGCTATCATCCGTAAAATCTCGGTTCCGCTGGCAAGTTGTGCTTCGGGGAGGCGTGAATCATCAGGCAGGAATGGATAAGGTACGAAACACTGGAATCCTTCGGTTTTATCCTGAAGGTCGCGCAATTTCAACAAATGCGTTATACGCTGATCTATTGTTTCAACTGTACCAAATAGCATAGTACAATTGGTAGGAATACCTAATTCGTGGGCAGTCTGGTGTATTTCCAAATACTCTGACGACGATTCTTTACCCTTGCAAATTATTGCACGTACATCGTCATCTAATATTTCTGCACCACCGCCAGGTAGAGATCCTAATCCTGAGTCTCTAAGTTTTTTAAGAGTGTTGCGAATCGTTATGCCAGATAATTTGGAGATGTGTTTAATCTCTACGGCTGTTAATGCCTTGATATGTATATCTGGAAATTCATCCTTTACTCTAGAAAAAAGGGCTGAATAGTGTTCAATGTCCCACTCAGGGTGTAAACCACCTACGGAGTGAACTTCGTCTACATGATTTGCGTAATTTCGTAAATCTTCTACATATTCATCGATATCCATGGCATACGCATCCTTGGCCCTTCGACCGCGTCTAAAGGCGCAGAACCTGCAAGCCAGTGTACAAATATTTGTTTGATTGATATGGACATTCACATTGAAAAATGCGCTATTGTCAAATCTGGCAAACTTGACTATGTTAGCAATACGACCAATTGTGTCGAGATCCTTGCTGTTAAACAAAAAGTGGCCATCAGATCTTGATAGTTGTTCACCGTTGGATAATTTGGTGACTATCGGTTCAAAATCACTAGGCCATACATTAGCTTGTAGATTTCGGGAAAGATTCTCTCTCCAAACCGAAGACTCGCCTGCTGGCATGTTTGAGTCGCAGTGACGGTTATTATTGAATCCCACCCTTTCAAGTTCGACGGCTGGTTCTAACTCGGAAGATACCTTGGCTTTGGATTAATTTGCGGAATTCTTCTGCCATAAACACTGTACTTGAAACTAATATGATTACAAACCAATCTGCTCTATCAAGAGTTGTTGTGGACAGTAATTCGCCAACATTGAACGAGGTTAATGGGATGGTCCACATTGACCCCTGGACTGAGATTAGTAGTAATGAAGTAGAGAAGAATATTGCAAGATAGATTGCCCTGTTAGTGAATAGACCTAATTTGAACACGCTATCCTCACTACTACGGCAATTCATGACGTTAAACAATTGGAATAGAATGAACACGCTGAAACACATTGTTCTAGCATATTCTTCTGTGCCATTGCTCAATGCGATATAGTAGACTACAAGTGTCCCTGTAACCATTACTGCTCCGAGATAAAATATCAGTGCTAAATCCATGAGGTTTGGCAAAGGTTCGGCTACAGGGCGCGGAGGCCTGTCCATAACATTAGAGTGCATTCTTTCAACACCAAGTGCAACAGCAGGTGGCCCATCCATTAGTATGTTGATAACCAAAATTTGAGTTGCCGTCAGAGGTAGAGGCATGTCAAATACAACCTTTGCTAGTAACAGTAATGCTACAGCCGCTACATTAGTTGATACTTGATATCGTACGAAGTTCCTGATATTAGCGTATATCTTCCGCCCTTCTTCTACAGCATTTACGATATTAGCGAAATTGTCATCTTGTAATACCATGTCAGAAGCATATTTGGCAACATCGGTACCGGAAATACCCATAGATATTCCAATATTTGCACGTGACAAAGCAGGAGCGTCGTTAACTCCATCTCCAGTCATCGCAACAACTTCGCCTTCGTCTTGTAATGCAGTAACTATGCGCATCTTCTGCTCTGGAGTTACTCGACTGAAAATCGCAGTTCCTCCGACTATATCTCTCATGGCTTCATCATCTAATTGTTCTAACCTTTCACCGCCAATAGCATCAATATGGGGCTTAGTAATATTGAGATCTTCACCAATAGACTGTGCAGTCATATGTTGATCTCCAGTAATCATCTTAACTCGGATTCCAGCTTTCTGGCATCTCTTGATTGCATCATAAACTTCAGCACGTGGCGGGTCCATAATTCCAACCATGCCTAAGAAAATAAAGTTGTCTTCAACAGACTCCATATCGTGTATGTCTTCACCATCTTCAACACGTCTAGCGCACAATGCAATTACTCGCATTGCCTTACTAGCCATAGTTCGATTAGCATTTGTAGCAGCATTGATATCGCCTTCTTCTATAGGAACTATCTCTCCATTGGATACTTTCCATTTGACCAGATCTTTGTATCCGCCAGCGCCACCTTTGGAGAAAACCCAATCTTCTCCTTCATATTCATGAATTACAGACATTCTCTTCCTATCTGTATTGAAGAAGAATTCATGCTTACGAGGATGCCTTTGTGCAAATTTAGCAACATCGCCGTTTATCTTGTAGCCCAATACTGCACACGCACTATCTGTAGGGTCGCCAATGGCAGACCACTGCTCATCGACCTCTGCAATCTGTGAATTGTGACACAACGATAGACAACTGGCGGCAAGTCTGAATCCAAGGTCACGCTGTAATTCAGACATCTTTTCATCACTAAGCTCGGCATCATTGAGCATTAGTTTACCTTCAGGTTTGAATCCTTCACCACTAATTCCAAATGTATTCTCTGGAAGCATCAGTTCGCGAACTGTCATTTGATTTTTGGTTAGCGTACCTGTTTTATCAGTACAAATTACGGTTGTTGAACCAAGGGTTTCAACAGCCTTCATGCGGCGGATGATGGCTTTGTGCCTTGCCATATTCCTCATTCCGATAGCTAGGGTGGTGACAAGGATAATCGGTAATCCCTCGGGCACAATGGCTACGAAAATTGCTATGGCTACTAGGAGTTGGATTTTTGCAGCAGCCCATAAGTCTCCTCCACCAACGTATGTTACTATCAGTTCAATTGAGACGATTAGAGCAGCCACAATTAATGCAATGAATCCAAGGAATTTGCCAAGTGACTCTAATTTATGCTCTAAAGGTGTTTTAGGAGTTTCTGCTTCTGCAATATCATTTGCAATCTTACCTAACTCTGTGAACATTCCAGTTGATGTAACGATACCGACTGCTCTGCCTGTTGATATTGTTGTCCCCATGTAAAGCATATTCCTTCTATCTGCAAGAAGTGTTTCAGGGGGTAAAACATCAGCATTGACTTTTGTAGGCATCGATTCACCGGTTAATGCCGACTCATCGACTTTACACTGCCAAGATTCACTCACGCGCAAATCAGCCGGAACATTGAGTCCTTCTTCCATTTTGACTATATCACCGGGGACTAGTTCAGTGGTACTGACTTCCATTTCCATTCCATCTCGACATACCACACACCTAGAAACCGTCATTTGCTTTAATGCGCCCATCTCTTGTTCGGCCTTATTTTCCTGCCAAAAACCAAAGAATGCATTTGCAGTCAGAACTATTCCGATGAAAATTGCATCGCCTGGCTGATCAGGATGTGTTGCAAGAGCCAGTAGACCAGCACCGATTAGCAAATAGTTGAGTGGATCGTGATATTGAGATAAGAATCTAATTATTGCAGAGGTTTTCTCAGGTTCAGTTAACTTATTCTTACCGTATTTCAGTTGCCTCGAGTTGGCTTCTTCTGACGAGAGACCACCCAAAGGAGTATCCAATTCAAGCAGTGCATCTTCGCCACTTTTAGTATGCCATAAATGTTCGGACATGAAATCACCCCAAGCAGACTGCTCTTATTGCCGGGTAATACAGGGACTTATGATTATACGGGTGGGTGTTCCAAATTAAATAGCCGGATATTTCACAAGTCGGACACTACTCCGGGAATGTATGTCCGGACTCGGAGAGCCGTGGATTCCTGCTGATAGCAATGTCAAGGAGTTAACAGTTCGCGTTATTGTAATCGGGGTATTGCTCGGTGCTTTGATGACAGCAGCAAACGCATATCTGGGATTATATGTAGGAATTACTGTATCCGCATCTATACCCGCTGCTGTAATGAGTATGCTAATATTAAGAGGATTGAAATTCGAGAACGTTACTATCCTCGAAAATAACTCAGTTCAGACTATGGCCAGTGCAGGGGAATCCCTTGCAGCAGGAGTTATTTTTACAGTTCCTGCTCTACTAGTTTTAGGCATTTGGAGCGATATTCAATGGATGGACACATTCCTCATAGCAATTTTAGGTGGACTATTGGGTACTATGTTCACAATCGCATTGAGGAGATTGTTTATCGTGGAAGAAGCGCTACCATATCCAGAAGGTGTTGCTTGCAGAGAAGTATTAGTAGCCGGAGAGAAAGGTGGAAGTGGCTTAACTGCGATTATCTACGCATTATTAATCGGAGCCACCTATGGATGGATGGTAAAGGCGTTTAAGTCGACTCAGGCCCATGTGGAAGGTATAGCCACTGCATTTGGGACTAAGTTTTATGCGGGTATTGACTTGTCATTAGCACTATTATCCGTTGGATACATTGTTGGATTACGTATTGCCTCATTTATTTTCCTTGGCGGAGTTGTTGGGTTTGCAATATTAGTGCCAATATATGGATTAGTCAATGGGTTCCCAAATAGTTCAGGATATATCGACCTGATAACACTGGCAGACTATAACGAGATATGGAAAGCCCAGATTCGTTACGCTGGAGTCGGAGCAATGGTTATTGGAGGTGTTTACACGCTTTGGTCGATGAGGAAAACCATTGCAGAAGGACTAGGTAAGGCATTCCAAAAAACTGATACAAACGAGGAACTATTGCGAACTGAAATGGATCTACCTCTAGATAAGGTAATGCTGTTTTGTGGATTTTTAGTGGTATTGATATCATTGTTCTATTGGTATGCTACTGGAAGTATTGTCATGGCAATAGCAGGAGCATTATTTCTGGCTGTTGTGTCGTTTTTCTTCGCTGCTGTTGCAGGATATATTGCAGGAGGTGTTGGCTCTTCCAACTCTCCGGTTTCAGGTATGACAATCGCAACACTTCTTTTCACTATAGGATTGGTTTGGGTTGTTGGTGGCCTGATTATGGGAATGGAGGAAAGAGAGATGATGGTTGCAACTATGTTCATTGCAGCAATTGTCGCTACTTCTGCTGCAATTGCAGGAGATGTAATGCAGGATTTGAAAACTGGACACATGGTTGGAGCAACGCCTTGGAAACAACAAATTGCTGAGATCATTGGTGTGACTGTTGG
>JAACDL010000208.1 GCA_009936765.1 Methanobacteriota archaeon | reverse complement strand
CCATGCTCAGTCGTTGTTACTCTTACCAAAGTTGGCGTAGGCGAAGAAGATGACAAGGTCATCGCAACCGTTTCTGCAACAGCTGAAAACAACTGAAGTCAGACTATCTGATAATTTAGTATACGAGCGTTGCTCGAATCTGCCTCTCTGGGAACTTCGGCTCCCAGGGAGGCTTTTTTTATTTTCAAAATGAAACTCATTGTTTAGAAAGAGCCTCTCTTACATCGGTGTGTTGCTCCCACATGTGGAGACTCTTCCCACGCCCTGTTGTCATTATTGCAACCAAGAGATTCTCTAAGCCACATAGTATCGTACCAGCAGTTTTGATACCGAAAAAGGACTTATTCGCACGAGTAAGTAGCCATGAGGCTAAACAATACAATTCGATAATTGATAGGGAATACATCAAATTCGAATTTGATGGAAAAGCAATGTTGCGAAGAAGCGCTAGAGCAGCTCCCGCTGTAATTGCAAGAGGGGAAAGGATGTGCATCCAAGCATTACGTCGAAGAATCTTAGAAAAACGACCTTGCCTCTTAGAAAACCAAAACTCCCTTTTCCGAGAAAGTAGGCGAATTAGTCCCTGGGCTCTCCTAACTTTCTGTCGTCTTTGACCTTTAGAAGTAAGAGGCATTTGATCTGTGAATGTTAATTCGGGGTCCTGGATTGAGCGTAACCCTCCTAGCCTAACTGCAGTTGAAATCTGTGCATCATCTGCATTTGCTTGTGCGTAAAGGTCGGATGATGAAACCGACCCTGCCCTCCAAGCAATAACTGAGCCCTCGAGAAATGGTGTGCTGTCAAACGATGACTCACCTACTCTTAGTAGAGTGTAGAGGTCTCGATGAGACCTTTCGTTGTCCAGTTCCCCTAAGCGCTGTGGTGTTCCTCCCACCGCTCCAATTTGGGGATTGCTGAACCATTGATTTATTCTGCTTAATGCTCCAGGCATCAAAGTGGCATCAGCATCTGTCATCACGATTATTCCTTCATCGCCTTTCATAGCATCTAAAGCGATCTTAACTGCTGTAGTTTTGCCCAACCTCTCTGGCATTGTGATAATATTTGAAGACTCGAAAGCATCTGGAAAGTCCTCTAGCCAAGTTCTAGCTTTCTCTAGAGTATCGTCGGTTGATGCAGAATCAATTATCAATAGTTTCGATTTGAAATCTTGCTTTGCTAAATTAGAAAGTTTAGTTTCAATAATCAGACCCTCGTTCCAAACTGGAAGTAGAATTGTAATATCCATTCCAGACATCTCTTCAGGGCATTCGAGTTGTTGTTTGGCCCATTGCCCACAAGACAAACGATGTAATGCAAATGGAGCAAGCCCCATGGCTGCCAAACTGATTTCGCCATATGCTAACCATTCACCTGCCATATTATACCGACTAAACTACTCTTTCTTCAACAAAACCCATGATTAAGCCTGCATCAATGCTATTGCTGTTTACCTAGAATCAACCCACATGCGAAGGGTAGTACATGTAGGTCCTACGATGGCGCCGGGAGGTATGTCTACGGTAATTCACCTACTCGCAGCAAACCCTCCAGAAGGATGGCGTTCGACTTCCTGTAATACATTTTCAACTAAGGGTATTAGAAGAAAAATAAAGCGATGGAATATCGCTAAAAAGCAAATTAAAAATGGAAATTTCGACTTGGTACATATCCACAGTGCCTCGGATTGGTCATACCGTCGTAAATTATCAATTGCTAAAGTTGCGAAGGCCCCGGTGGTTTTCCATATCCATTCAGGAAAATTTGATATTGATACTAAATCCGAGCTTAATGATTACCAAGTTGTATGTCTTTCTGAAGGTTGGAGTGAGAGATTAAAACCTCTAATTGGAGATTCCATCTCTGTTCCTAATCCGGTTGATGCTCAGCTGAAGGAAGGGGTGGTAAGGGGTAATTTCACATTACTCATGGGAAGGAATGACCCCGCAAAAGGGCATGCATTTGCATACTCATTAGGTTTGGAAGACCTTAGGGTAACAGGGGTTGATGATGCTTCTGAAGGAGTCACTGCATTGGGTTGGGTCACTGAGGAAGAGAAGTGGAATCTTCTGCAAACCGCCGGTTGTCTGATCGTTCCCTCAGATTATGAAGGCCAGCCAATGGTCATTTTAGAAGCGCTTGCAGCGGGTTGCCCAGTAGTTGCTTCAACCAATGTTCCGGATCTCCCTGAGTGCGTTAAATCAATCCCTCTAGACGATGTTGAAGGATGGAAGGAAGCAATTTCAAATCCAATCCAATCGGACTTAGAAGAAGCGGTGGCAAAGCATCAAATCGGTGTTGTAACTAAACAATGGGGCGAAATCTATGACAATATCATAGATTCCAAAACATCTACGGAATGAGACCAAGAAAGGTTTTCTTCAGCATACGCTCTGGATTCTTTCTGCAGTGCAGTAAGCAGTTGTCTGTCTAGTGATTGTAACCAACTAACTGTTTTTGAAATGAATTCGGTTTGTGTGAATAGTTGCAACCAATTACCTGAATCTTTGATTCTGTGCCCTTCATGGTCAATACCACATATGACAAGACCGCTACCCAAATATTCTGACCTCTTTAGAGGACTTGCTAAGTTCCATACTTTGTTTTCAGGCATAGGCAATAATCCAACATCATATTTCGATAATAGTTCAGCGACTTCGTCTTGTGGTATTGCCTCAGTAACTTCCAATCCTTCGAGACCAATATTCTGTAAACGTTTCACTGCATCGCCAGAGCCATGAATATGTAAAGACGCCTCTATTCCCTGAGCTTGCAATCCTGCAAGAATCATTGGAAGAGACATAACTCCTCGGTTGACATCAACTCTACCGTGGTAGACCATTCTTATTGGGCCATCTTTCTCGCCATGTTGGAATAATTGCAAATCGACTCCTGCTGGAATTACCCCCATTGAAGCTTTAGGAGTCTGCGTGTAATCAAATACGAATTGGCGATGCGCTTCTGAAACTACTGCTCCACGAAATGCTTTAGCCCATGCTTTGTTCCATTTCGGCCATTGTAATTTCGAGAAAACACCCTTGTCTGCAGGTGGGCTTCGATCCATGAGAATTACAGGCTTGTCCACCAATTTAGCCAACTGGAATATCGGCCAATCGATTAGAATAACATCTGCATTTTCGAACTCGTTCAGGCGTTTACTGAGTTGCTTTGCAACACTACTGGCCTGAAACCCCCGAGTGTTGCTTCGTTCGATAGGGTGGTGGGTGAACTTGTTTCCTACTGATTTCCCAGGTGAATAAAAGTCGACACTGTGCCCTTTACCAACTAAACCATTTGCTAATTGAATCTGAGTTGTCGAACTCAAATCTCCTCCAAGAAAGCGAGAGGATAGCCAAACTATCTTCACGCTAAACCCTCGCGAATACCAATTAATTCCCCAATATCAAATGTTGACTTTAGAAGAGATATATCTGCCAGAGAAGTATGTATATCTCCTGCTCTTTCTTCCTCAAAGTTTGGAGCTTGCATATCAGTATTGGATTCTCCTAAAATATCGATTAGTTGTAATACAGTAGTTCCTTCACCAGATGCGATATTCAGTTCAGATGGTAATTCATCCGCTTTTATCGCTTGCTCAATTATTCTGACCAAATCACTGATGTGAATGAAATCTCTAATCTGTGTACCATCACCATAAATAGTGCATTGCATATTGTTAGCAACTGCATTTTTGAATGCAGGAATTACCGCAGCATAGCCGCCAGAAATAGATTGGTTGGGGCCGTATACATTGAAGAAGCGTAGTGCACATGTTTTAACCTGCGAGCGTCTAAGAAGTTCTTCTCCAACTATTTTTGAAACTGCATAAGGAGACTGAGGAATTAACGGTGCATCTTCGGGAATCGGTATTTGGTCCGAATCCCCATATACCGCAGCACTGGATGCGAAAATTATTTTTTGGACACCTGAAGATTCCGCAGCAGAGATTATCGAAGACGTTCCATCTACATTTACAGATAGGGTTTCATCTGGGTTCTCGATTGATCTCGGAACTGATATTTGGGCTGCTAAATGGACAATTGCATCAATTCCGTCTAATTGTAACGAATCCCGCACATCTGCAGTTATACATTCCCAAGGTTTCTCTCCAGTATGGTTATTGTCTAAAGAGATGACATGATTTGATTTGTCATGTAAAAATTGGCATAAATGGGTGCCAATAAAACCGGCTCCACCGGTAACAAGCACATTCGCCATACCCAGCCGGTTGAGATGACAGGTGAACATACCTTCGCTTGAAATCGCCATTGAGTTCAAAAAGTAGGCCCCCCGCATTGATTCCATGGGCTGGACTCCAGATTTTGCTAACCAAGCTGCAAATGGCGACCTTACCGTTGGAATAATCGGGTTAGGATATGTTGGCCTACCAACAGCAATTGGATTCCATGATGCTGGCTTCACTGTATGGGGAGTTGACATCTCACAACGTACTGTGGACATGGTAAAGCGCGGAGAAAACCCCACTGGTGACCCTGATGTTAACGATATCATTCCAGCACCTGGGACTGAAAGGTGGAATATCACCACATCAACAGCAGAAGCAGTGCCTCACTGTGACGTAGTGCTTGTGACTGTACCAACGCCAGTAACTGAGGACCTCAAACCAGATTTATCGTATGTGCAAAAAGCAGGAAGGGCTGTTTTCGAATCCTTGAATAAGGGCTCAAGGACTGTAGTAGTCCTCGAATCTACAGTTTATCCAGGAGTTACTGCTCAAACTTGGTTACCTGAAATAGAAGATATTGGATTAGAGATTGGAGTGGATGTAGAAATCGCATACTGTCCTGAGAGATTCAACCCCGGAGATCCCGCTCATGGAGTTCGTCAAGTTGCTCGTGTGATTGGTTGTTACAATCCAGAGGTTGGCGCTGGCTTAGTCGGACTATACAGCCGCCTTACGACCGAAGATGTGCGATATGTCGGTAAGTTAGAAGTGGCAGAGGCATCGAAAGTGATTGAAAATGTTCAACGCGACATCAACATCGCCTTGGTGAATGAGCTTGCTCGTATATTCCCTGTAATGGGAGTCGATGTGGAAGATGTATTGTCTGCTGCTGCGACAAAATGGAATTTTCATCGGTATACGCCAGGAGTAGGCGTTGGCGGCCACTGTATCCCAGTTGACCCATACTACATGATCCAGAGAGCGGCTGATGTTGGAGTTCCTGCTGAATTAATCACGGCCGCTCGTGCGGTTAACCGCACAATGCCAATACATGTTGCTGGCGTACTCAATGAGATGCTGTACAAGGCTGGAGTTCCCTCTGGGAAAGGGAAGGTTCTGCTTCTGGGCTGGTCTTACAAGGCAGAAGTTGGCGACCCCCGTGAAACGCCTGCTGAGCCACTAAGTGAAGCGTTACAAAGCAAAGATATCTCTGTT
>JAACDL010000207.1 GCA_009936765.1 Methanobacteriota archaeon | reverse complement strand
GTCACTACTGAAGAGTTTGATGAAATCCCGGCAGAACAGCCTGAAGCAGAGACGATTACCGAACAAGAAGAGGCGGCCCCCCTGCCTCAAACAATTCTACCTAAACCGAGCATTTCCAATCGAGCAGAGGCTGCCGAAAAAGAAGCAATCATGCTCTCAGGCGAAGTTAACAGTTTGAGAAGCTCCCTCGTAGGCGCAGTAGCGATAATCGAAGAGTTGGAAACACAGCCTATGCCGCCAGCAGTATTGGCCGCAGACATCGTAGTTCCAGACCACTTGGTTGCAGACGTTGCTAGATTAGCAAGGCAGTTGGATAGAGAGCAATTAGTCAGAGCTAACATGGGAGCCATTGCAATGCTGCATCCAGGAATGCACGGAGTAATGATTGCAACCCGTTCAGGAGTAACACTTTCCAGACTAAACGAGCGCGGGCTTGTTGGTGGAAGACTAGGCCAAGGAGCACCCGAAGGCGCAACTGCAGACTGGCGCACGCTCGAAGTATTGTTGGCTACCAAATCTCTTGATACTGGTGGGCCCGCTGCATGTATTCACATGATGGGCCCCTACACTACAGCAGTTAGTTGCGAAAAAGACCTAATCCTTTGTACTCCGATAGATGAAGTTGGAAAGAAGATGTTAGGAAAAATCGTTATCGTAGATCCCGATGAGGCAAACCCAGACGCGTTCCTTAGGCAAACTAATGAAGCCCTAAAGCAGGGAGGCATGAAGTGCGTAGTTATTCGTGGGCATGGAGCCTATTGTGTCGGTTACGACTTGGATGATGCCTGGGCAAATGCGGCAATGCTAGAACACAGCATGCAGATTTCTTTACTAGCAAGGCAAGCAAACCTCAAGGTTTGAATCACAGTAAATCTTCTGGCTCGTCCCTAGATGAATAGCGAGTCACACTTCCGTGGCTGTCAATTACGAACTTAGCAAAGTTCCAGCGAATCTCTCCCTCGTATCCGCCGGCATCTTGTACCTTTGATAGATTTTCGAATAGAGGCGTTGCCCCCACTCCTTTGACATCGACCTTTGCCATCAAAGGGAAATCGACTCCGAATTTAGATTCAGTAAATTCACAAATTTCTTCATGAGACCCGGGCTCTTGTGCACCAAACTGGTTGCATGGGAATCCTACAACGGTTACCCCGTCTCTTACAGACAACTCCTGGAGCCCAGCATATTGCCTAGTAAATCCACAAGCGCTAGCAACGTTGACTACGACCCATGTGTGCGCGCTATCTCCTCCTAGTTTGCGGAGCGTGGTATTCTTGCCGTTCATGTCTTGGATTTCGATATCTAATGGATTATCCATGCCATTGGCAAGAGGGCGCAATCTTCAATCTTATCGGCCACTTGTCTTTATTATTTGGAAAGGAGATAATTATTATCTGTCCGAGAATTTCAATACATGGAATTAAAACCTCTTACATTGCCGGAGAAAATATGCTTCTTGCACCTAATGAGTATGATTTTGGAGATATGTCAAATTATTTCTTTGCTACAACGATAACTTGCGCTAACGAAGAAGCAAGAAAAATGTATGTCCTAGGATTTGGACACATGTTGGACTACAACCACGAAGAAGCAATTGCTTGCTTTAGTAAGTGTGCAGAACTAGACCCTACTTGCGCAATGGCATGGTGGGGCATTGCTTACTGTGTATCTTCTAGCTACAATTGGCCCCCTGGCCTAGGCTCAGGGCACGACCCAATTCAACAAGCAGTTTCTCTCAAAGACGGATGTACTGAATTGGAGAAGGATTTGATTGATGCTCTAGCACAACGCCACTCAGCAGAAGCAAGAGATGCAGCAGATCCGACAGTCCTCAACATGGGTAATAGCCCGGAATTGAACGTTGCATTCGCAGAAGCAATGGCTCCACTATACAAAAAATACAGCGGAAACTTGGACGTTACTGCGGTTTACGTTGAAGCCCTAATGAATCTAAAAGCTTGGCAATTATGGGATAAGAATACTACAACTGGAGAAATCACTCCTGCAGACGATAATACATTGTTGCTTGTCAAGGTCATGGAAGATGCTTTCGAAACAGTGGAAGGCGCCAAAGAGCACATTGCTCTATGTCACTTGTATTGCCACGCTTTGGAATTATCACCATTCCCGGAGCGTGCTTTACCAGCGGCCGATGTTTTGAGAACAGCAATGCCTGGATTAGGCCATCTGGTCCACATGCCATCTCACATCGATGCATGGGTAGGGCAGTGGAAAGAGGCTGTAGATTGTAATATTGCTGCAGTTGAAGCCGATGATAGGTATGTCGAACTTACCGGTAACGAATCACAGTTTTACAAATTCTATCGAATGCATAATCACCACTTCGTAGTTTGGTGTGCAATGTTTGAAGGACAATACGAAGTTGCAATGAAGTATGCTCGTAAGGCAGTTGCAACACTACCAGCGGGTGACAAAGACTCCGGAGTTCAATTCATGCTCGCCGGCATTATCCCAATGGGTGCAATTTTCCTAGAGTCCTATGTTACAATGCCATGGCACGTAATGATTAGATTCGGTAAGTGGGATGAAATAATCGCAGAACCAATGCATTCCGACAAGGATGTATTCCCGGCGGCCATTGCAACACAGCACTACGCAAGAGGAGTCGCATACGCTTCCAAGGGAATGGTTCCAGAGGCAGAAGCAGAACAGGTTCTATTCAATCAAGCACTTGAGAACCCAGCACTTGCAGGAAGAGTTCTGCACAACAATTTGATGTATCAAGATCCATCCGATGGACCTTGTATCTTACTGGTTAACGAAGCGGTCCTTTCTGGAGAAATCGAATACCGCAGACAGTTCTTAGCCAAAGAAAGAGGCGAAGCATCAGACTTCACTGTAGCATTCGACCACCTGCGTCGCGGAGTAGACCTTTCACTAAACCTAGCATACAACGAACCATGGGGCCAGATGCAACCAGTTCGCCACATTCTAGGTGCACTACTTCACGAACAAGGTCATTTCGAAGAGGCAGAAGAAGTCTATCGTGCTGACATCAAGTTGTGGAAAGACAACATGTGGGGACTACTCGGACTCAAACTCTGCCTAGAAGCAAGAGGAGATGCTCCTGAGGAACTAGCTGCAGTCACTGCACTATTCAACGAACGCAGCTCCAGGGCCGACATCGTTCCTGCAAAGACCTGTTTCTGTGCACAAGACAGCAT
>JAACDL010000206.1 GCA_009936765.1 Methanobacteriota archaeon | reverse complement strand
GACCTCATTCCAGCCAGATGCTGAATCGCTCCAGAGATTCCTACAGCGATGTAGAGGTTAGGATTGACTGTCTTACCAGTCTGCCCTACTTGCATTGAATGTGGAATGGATTCCCATGTGTCTACTGCGGCACGAGAAGCACCTACTGCTGCACCTAGTACATCAGCGATTTTTTCCAGATGAGAAAAGTTCTCAGGAGTGCCCATACCTCTGCCTCCAGATATGATGATATTTGCTTCGGAGACATCCAATCGAGCAGAGGCTCTAGCGATGATTTCCTGGACAGCAGTACCTACGTCACCTGATTGATCAACAACTGAAACATTCGCTACGCTGGAATTTGCAGCAGGGAAGATATTTGCTCTGACTGAAACAGCCGCATCACCAGACAGTGCTACTGTTTGCATAGCCTTGCCTGAATAAATAGGGCTGGTAAGGTTCATACCGTCTATTGCTACAACATCTTGTACGATTGACAATCCTCTACGTGCTGCAATCCTTGCCGCAACATCTTTCGATTGAGGCGTTGCAGCTGCTATTATGATACCAGATGGTGCTGCTGCATCAATTGCTGCTGCCCAAGAAGAGGCATCATAGTTTTCAAAACACGCCCCTTTGACTGCGATTGTTCGAGATGCTCCTTCATATCCCGCCCCATCTGCCATTGCTGCATCTGTGCATGGAACTATGACTGTAGGAGATGTACCCAGTGCGATTGCAGCACTAACAAGTTCAGCGGTTACTGGTGCAATTGATCCTTTGCTTGTTTCTGCGATAATTATACTATCTGACATTTCATTCACCTCAAATTACGTTTGCCTCTTCTCTTAGTAGTTTAGCGACTTCTTCTGCCGAAGAGCCCCCTTCATACTTCTTCCCAGCTGGTTTTGCCGGTGGTGGAGTTTGTGAAACGATAGTCACCGTAGATGCTGGTGCATCTGCAGTCACAACGCTTACTTGTGCTCTTTTAGCCATCATTATCCCTTTGACATTTGGTTTTCTGACTTTCAGATTACCTTTGTCGCAAGAAATAACTGCGCTTCCAGAAACTGAAACGATTGCAGAACCTGTCTCGACAGGTGAAGTAACAGTAATTCCTCCATCGAACTTTGCATCGATGATATTTGAAACACTAGACCATCCAAGATGTTCTGCAACTCCAGGACCGGTTGAACCTGCACCTGTATCTGCAGATGCTTTTCCACAGTATACAACTTCTGCACCTAAGTTAGTAATAGCCTGAGCCAATACTGATTGGACACTGTTAGAATCCAGATCTGACCACGAATCGTCCCATACTCTAACGATTTCATCGACACCGATTGCTTTTGCATCCTTTAGAATCTTATCTGACCCAGAAGGACCCATAGTTAGAGCAGTGACGCTTCCACCTGCTGCTTCTTTGTGCTGAAGAGCTGTTTCAATTGCGAATTCATCATATGGGCTGATAACCCATTTTACAGCAGAAAGGTCGACTCTGTCGCCGCTTACTACTATTCTGGCATTTGTATCCGGGACACGCTTTACAAGAACTACGATGTTTGGCATAATACTCACCCAACCCCCTTGGGGGTTGGTTGTGCCACCTAAAACTCGTTGATGAACCTGTCTAATCACCGTGTTAGTTGATTGACGCGCTCGAGTGCTTCAGGATTGGCTCCGAAATGCTCTGCGACAGCGGAGAGGCCACGGGAAACTCCCGCTGCAACACCCATTTTGGCATCGAACGGGTGAAGGGTTCCATCTGCAACTGCAGACTTGAATGATTCAAGGTCTGTCCAAGTACTAGGTTCACCGAATTCGGGCTTTGGAGTTACTACTACTTCTCCAAATTCAGGAAGAATGATGTGTTCAATCAACTCATAGACTGGAGAATCTGGTTGCTCAGGGTCGAGATATGCTTTTCGCATTTTCTTAGTCAATTTCTTTTCATCATCGTGCAATAGAATCGCTCCATTTGGATCAGACTTGCTCATTTTGTGGTCAAAGGACTCCATTCTAGCACCGGAGGATTTCAAACCAGAAATAATTGGAGTATGGAGGCATGTTGCCTTCCCCCATCCCCATCTATCTGCAACATCTCGCATGTACATGTGGGCTTTACGTTGGTCCATTCCGCCAATTGCGACATCGATATTCATTTCAAATATATCTGCAGCTTGCAAAGCAGGATAGAAAAACTTGGAAAGGTCTCCATCGGATGAATCTTCACCACGTCCCATTATTGAGAAAGTTCTCCTAACTCTTGCCAAACTCATATTCTTAGAACACCTTAGCACTCTGGCCCAATAATCTCCAGACTCCATGATACTTGAAGCCCAAACAAATCTTAGTTCGCCAGGGCCATCACCTTCAGGAGGGTTGTCTAATAATACTCGGAAAGTGTCTTCCATGTAACGAGCAGTTGTCTGAATATCATCCATAACTCCGTTGAATTTGTCGTTTACCCAAGCGTGCCAATCTGCTAAGAAGATTAGGACATTAGCGTCGGCGTCTAACATTCTTTTTAGTTGTAAAGATAGTACCTTCCAGCCAATATGTGCTTTGCCAGACGGTTCGAATCCAACATAACAACGGATTACTCCATCGCCACCAGCAGAGGTACCATCTGCAAGACAATCTACAAGGTGATCGATTCCAACCGATTCATCAACATCATCAATCATCAATTTGAGACGAGATAATGATTCTTCATCGAGTTCTGCAACCCTTGGGCATCTCTCGATTAGTTCTTGCATGATTACACCTCGATTCAGAGTAAATCGTTAAGTTTCTTTACCTTGCCTTCTGATGGAGCATTTCCTGCTTCGATCATATTTTCAAGTTCGGCAATCATCTCATGAGCCTTATCGATTGTTTCTTGCGAGAATGAGGAACTCATTTCCATTGATTTGTGAGCCATTTTTATTGCAGAGCGTGCCTTCGAGAACTTCTTTGCTTGTTCCTTCGCTTTATCTCCGCGTTGCTTACCAGTATAGCCAGTTGCTTTATCTAAAAAGGTAGACCATCTGGATCGGGATTGCATAGCTTGCTCTCGACCACCATCTGATTCTAGTAAATCGGATAATGCATCTCCTTTCATCTGCTCAACATCAACCTGAAGTTTACCATCTGTGGTGTATTCAGCAGTTACAGAAACTAGAATGCCAAAAGAAGCACTGAATACGCCATCTGCTGTAACTTCAACATCGTTGAAATGTTCTGTTGCTAATTTGGCTAAACCTGCATTATTGCCAATTGATTTTATTAGACCACGCTTGACTTCGAATCGCTCCATGTGTGTGCCAGAACCATGAGGGAAATAAGGGCTACCTTCGTGAAGGGTAAACAAAGCGGGGGCTTTTTGGTTGATACTCACTCCCGGTGGTATGCGCAGAGTGGCGATTATGCTGTGTTTCCTGATGTTGACGCCACTAGTAGGTGCGTCTGACGAACCTCAGGCCACAGTTGACATTACTGTTGAAAGAAGATTGGCTAATTTTGATCTAGGCATAAATGGAGGTGAACTATCACCTAACGGTGAAACTGTTCTAATCTATGGAGCTGAAGGATACGCACATGTTATTTCGGCTACTGATGCAGATGATGAAACTAAAGACATCAGATTGGAAAATGAAACTATGTTTGACATAAATTCAGTTTCATGGCACCCAGGTGGCAAAAGCGCTTTGCTAGTTGGAGATTCTGGAACTGTGCTAAGATATAACTCGACAAACCACGCACTGGGAGAAGCAGAAGGCGCTGCTCCAATTGCAGGACAGGATATCAATTCAGTAGAGTTCACCCCTGGTTCATCTGTTGCTTATCTCGGAACAGAAGGTGGGCAAATTTGGAAGTATTACGCTAACGCATTTACCATGCTGGATAATGAGGCATCATCTAGAATAACAGATATTGCTTGCTTGAAAAACGACAATATTTGCGTATTCTCAACACTTAACGATGGGCTTGCAGTAGTAGACCAAGGAGATACAGTAACTTGGATTCCCAATACTAGATTCAATACATGGATTGGCGTTAGTTGTGAGGACCCTACAATGAATTCATGCTCTGCATTCGCAAGTGGTAAGAAAGCCGCTTTAGTAGATATTGATGTCATTGATTCAACAAAAACTACTCTCGAAGGAATAATTGGACTGGACCAGTTAGATGGAGACACAATTGCGGATAACTCTGCAGCTGATTCTTCGACTCTTTTAGCATTGGCTCCACTGGGAATGGTAAGGTGGAATCAGTATTCAGAAGAGGCTTTCTTGATGTTCTCCAATGATAACGCATCAGATGAAGATATTCTACTCAGCGGAGATCGGTATGCCATGGCATGGGAGAACTCTGAGAACTCGGGCTTCCTAGTAACTGGTCAAGGAAGGATTGTTTCCTTCGAGCCTGCAAGTGAAGAAAGTGACGTAGGAATCCCAGGTTTCCTCATCTTACTGGTAGCATTATGTGTACCAGGAGTATTCATTGGATTGATTTATTGGAACAGTCCATGGCTACAACGAAAATACGCTAGCCTATTTAACCGCAGTAAGAAAGGTGAGCAATAAGCCCCTAACCTTCATGAAGCCCGTGCTACCGCAAGGAACCATGGAGCCCTTTGAAGGTGTAGACTTCTACGACATCGAATCTCTTCTTACTGAAGAGGAAATTATGATTCGCGACATGGTTCGCGAATGGGTAGATGAAGAAGTTCTTCCAAAAATTGAACATGCATGTGCAGAGGGTGTATTCCCTGACGAATGGAGAGTTGCCTTAGGTGAAATGGGTGTACTAGGTGCCCCGCTCAAAGGCTATGGCTGCCCAGGACTATCTTACGTAGCATATGGATTGATTTGCCAAGAATTAGAAAGAGGAGACTCTGGACTTCGCTCATTTGCAAGTGTTCAAGGATCACTAGCAATGTACCCAATTTGGGAGTTTGGTACCGAAGAGCAAAAGGAATACTATCTACCTAAGATGGCATCTGGAGAATGGATTGGGTGCTTCGGACTTACAGAACCAGACTATGGTTCTAATCCAGGAGATATGATCACCAAAGCAGAAGATATGGGAGACCATTACTTACTCAATGGTGCTAAGATGTGGATTACTAACGGATCTATAGCAGATGTTGCAGTAGTTTGGGCCAAATTAGATGGAGTAATCAAAGGATTTATTGTTGAGAAAAGCGATGAAGGTTTCAGCGCTCCTGAAATGAAGGGTAAGCATTCCTTGAAGGCTAGCGTTACCAGCGAACTAGTATTCCAAGATTGTAAAATCCCAAAGAATCGAATGCTTCCTGATGTAAAGGGATTGAAAGGTCCATTCTCTTGTCTAAATAATGCAAGATTCGGTATATCCTGGGGTGCTCTCGGATCTGCTATGGCTTGTTTCCACTCGGCAAAGACGTATTCGCTATCAAGAATCCAGTTTGGAGAACCAATTGCTTCATACCAACTAATTCAAAACAAACTTGCTTGGATGCTGCGTGAAATTACCAAAGGTCAATTACTCGCTTATCACCTAGGAAGAAAGAAAGATGATGGTACTTGGTTCAACGAACAGATAAGCCTGGCAAAAATGAATAATGTAGACATTGCATTGGAGATTGCTCGAGTTTCAAG
>JAACDL010000205.1 GCA_009936765.1 Methanobacteriota archaeon | reverse complement strand
TTTACCAGTTGTCTGACAAGGCAATGCTGGGTAGCCACGCCCTGAAGGATAAGAGCTGAAAGCATCTAAGCTCGAAGCCACCCCAAAAACGAGACACATATTCATAACTCGTAGAAGACGAGATTGATAGACTGCGGATGTAATCACGAAGCTTCGGCGACGTGTTCAGTCCAGCAGCACTAATTATGACGCAACTACTTTTCGTGTATGCACCGCACTAGCGAGTGCCCTTCATTCATAAGTTCATGCCAATTTGAGAAGCGATTCAACACTGGATCGCATCCACTTCCGATTCGAAGGAAGATGGGTGCACGGTCATAGCGGTGGTGTTTACCCGGTCCCATCCCGAACCCGGAAGTCAAGCCCATCTGCGTCAGTTCCTGTACTGTGGTGCGAGAGCCCACGGGAACGACTGTCACTGTGCCCCTCTTCTTTCCCTCGGAAAGATTCCCCGCAGTTGCTCTTCGGAGCAACAACCCGGCCGCATTCCGCAATTGCGGATTGCGGCCATTTTTTTATTTTAATATCAAATTCCAAAGGAACAAATAACCTTAGTGATATCAAGAGGTGAGAACATGCCAATTACAACCAGTGATTTCCTAGGCTCCGATCAAGTTGGAATCTACCTTGCAGTATGCGGTAACGTTGTTTTCCATCCGCATGAATTGAATGATGAGGCTATTTCTCGCATTGACGAATACATTGGATTAGAAATGCATCCTCTTTCTATCGGAGGATCAACTCTTGTTGGAGCACTCGTTGCAGGTACCTCAAAGGGACTTGCAGTTGCAGACATTGCTACCGAATCTGATATTGACGCACTGACTTCATTTGGAGACGTAGTAGTGATGGAGGGTGGAGTAGATACTGCCGGAAATTTGCTTCTTTGCAATGCCAACGGAGCTATTGCTTCACCAGCCATACCAGAAGATGGCCTGGAAATTATTTCTGAGGTTCTTGGAGTCCCCGTAGGTGTTACTTCTATCGGTGGGGAAGATGTCGTAGGTGCTCTAGGAGTTGCTAATGATCACGGTGTTTTACTACATCCAGATGTACACCCTGATGAAGTTAAGATGATTGAGAATGTTCTCGAAGTTCCACCTATGGTTGGTACTGTTGCATTCGGTTCACCTTACGTTGGCGCAGGATTAGCAGCTTCCAACAACGGTGCAATATCTGGCCGTGAAACCACTGGTCCTGAGTTGAATCGTATCGAAGATGCGCTCGGATTAATTTGAATTAATCGTGCCAATGTTGAAAGGCGGTATGCGCAAGCGTTAGACTCATGGGAGAATGCCTCTATTCCGGTAAAGTCAAAGAAGTTTGGTCGACAGATGATCCAGATATCCTTGAATTTCGCTATACTAACCAAATATCAGTCTTCGATCAGATTATACCTTCATTGATTCCTCGTAAAGGGGAATCACTGAATCGTACTACATGTCACTGGTTTGAGTTGGTTGAGAAAGAAGGTATTTGCCGTACCCATATTGTCGAGCGTAACGCTCCTGACAGATGTTTGGTTCGAAGAGTGGATATTTACCGTGAACCAGGTATGACTCCTAGGGATGGGGAATGGGTTTTCGTTCCTCTAGAGATTGTTTGCCGTCATTATTTGGCAGGTTCCGGTTGGAGAAGATACAAGCGTGGTGAATTAACATCCGAAGAATTAGGATTTGAGGCAGGTACGGTACTCGAACAGGGTGCTAAATTGCCAGCACCTTACGTCGAAGTAACTACCAAGTTCGAAGCATTCGACCGTCTTATCGATACTCCTGAAGCACTTGAAATTGCCAATATCACTGCTGAAGAGTTGGAATCACTGATTGATGTAGTTATCAGAGTTGATGCACTTATCGAAAGAGAAGCAATCAAAAATGGCCTTATCCATGTTGATGGAAAGAAAGAATTTGCTTTAGGGCCTGGGCGTGTACCTGTTCTAGTTGACTCATTTGGAACTCTGGATGAAGACCGTTGGTGGGATGCTGAAGAATATGTAAAAGGAAACATTGTTCAATTGTCTAAAGAATTCGTTAGGCAACATTATGTTCGAACTGGGCACCAAGAAGTCCTTCGCCTTGCTCGAGAGAGTGATTCTCCA
>JAACDL010000033.1 GCA_009936765.1 Methanobacteriota archaeon | reverse complement strand
TCCTGCAAGAATAAGGTCGTATCCGTTATTGTTTAATTCTCTAGATAGTTCTACCATCTCAATCGGTGCGTTAACATCGACAACATCTGCGATGGCCTCATCGATTTCTCTGGCAGATGATTCCCATGAACCAGATAATTTCAGCAAATCCTTGGTCATACGTTCAATGATATCTACTGCTGAAGGCGGCCTTGCAAGTACTCCTTGGATTCTGTTAACGGCATCTAGGTGGAGAATCCTAAGTTCGCCTAGACGGGCGGCAGAACCAATTATTTGTGTCGCCATAAACTCTCGATCTCCGGTTTTAACCATCTTCTTTTTGGATTTCTCTAATTCCCTTTTGACCTCTGATGCTCCCGCAACTATTGCATCTTGGATACTGGCGACTTCATTCAGAATTGCCTGTACAGCTTCAACTCTTTCACGCATTTCTTCTTCTAAACGAACTTCTTCTCGCCTAAGGTCATGCCTGACATTATCTATAATGCCAATAGCGAGAGCAGTGGCTTCTTTCAACGTAGTTTTTGCAGCCCTTTCGTTACGCCCCAACAATCTCCCTCACATCACTCGGAGATGTAGAGGTTTGAATGTATTGCCCTTAATCACCCTATTTTCTCGGCCCCGTAGGGGCCATGACAGCAAAATTACCCTTCAATAATCAGCCTCTAATGGCATTCGTTGGGGTGCAACCTCAAATATGGAGAGGAGTGGAGGCATAATGGAGGTATGCAAATGAACGACAAGCAAACCCTTCTTTCTGAACTTCATCAGGCTAGGTTAGACCGCCTGAAAGAAATCTGTGCAGGGCACGGACTTTCTAGAAATGGTTCCGTAGAAGTACTACGCGCTAAACTGATTGCAGACCTCGTTTTAGATGAGTGGGATTTAACTCCAGATGGTATAGATTCCATATTAAATAACCAATTAGGTGATGTCTTAGCAGTCTTTGGGGTCAAAAAATCTGGTTCGATTAGAGAGAGGAGGCAACGTCTATTTTTGCACCTCAATCACGATGCTAAGCAATTAACTCCTGAGAAATTAGATACTCTCTCAAGAGATCAACTTCATGAGTTGTGCTCTAAATTAGACCTACCACGTTCTGGGACAAAACAAGCTCTACTGATGAGGGTTGCTGGAGTATTAACATCTCAATCGGGCTCTTGGGGGTCAATCAAGAAAAGTTTGCGAAGACCTAGAGGTAAACCAAAAGCAGTTACAATTCCTTCACCATCCGATGAATATGAAGCAGTGGTCAAACCGGTTGTTGAGATTCAACAAGTTGCTGGACCAACGGTCATTCTTGAATCAAATCAAATCGAAGTAATAGAGGACATAGTTGAACAAGATGAAGTCGAGATAATCGATATCTCCCCTCCAACTGCCGTGGAAACAATTCCTACAGTGGTAGTTTCGGCAGTTGCCCCAGTTGCACCAGTTGTTGAAATAACGGCTTCTGTAATCGAGATTGAGGGTAGAACTGCAGAGATAGATGCCCTTTGCCGAGATTATCTTTTAGTTGGTTCAATCGATGACTCTGAAGATGTAAATGCATTCATTTCTAGCCTTGGAAGACATGGCTTGCCAGTTAATGATGAAAACGCAGCAGATTATGTCAAGGCCAGACTTTATTCTCTCGATGCAATAGCCAAAGCAGAAAAAGATGCTATGCATAAAATGCCAAACTCCTGGAGAGAAAGAGAAGCATTGCGGCATTTCGAGGAAGCAAGAGAGTTGCTTAGGGATGCTCTTCCTGAATTGATAATATCTCATGACGGCCACATGGTCAAAGCTAGAATGGCATTTGAAGAAAAGGCTAGAGAATTGTATTTGGACATGAGCCTACCTTCAGTTTCGGGTAGAATACACGCACTATTTGATTTACAAATCTCATTAGATGAAGAAATTGCAGCAAGTGATCCTAGAACCGCTAGAAGAACTAGAGTAGCAAGATTGTTACAACATGGTGCTATCCACTTGCAGCCTAATGAAAGAAGAACTCTAGATCGTTTAGAACGCAATATAGATGGCTTTGAACAATTAGTTGAAGCCGTTTTGAAGAAGGCAGGCGGCCATTATGGTGACACAGAGCAGACTTTAGTAATCAGATTCCTTGAAAAGAAAGGATATGCAGTCAATAATGCTGAATTAAGGCCGAGAGTAGTCGCTGCGGCTGGAGTCGTTGGGGCAGAATTAGGGCATATTTCGCCTTCGGAAATTCCAAGAATTGCTCCTGGAATAAAAGTATCAGACACCGAGGTCGATTCAATAATTTCAGATTTGAAGAGACTTGCTCAGCAATTCCGCACCGATGGTGACGAAGAGGTCTTGGATGATGATCTGGAATTAGCAGAATCTGTTGCAGATGCTTCTGATAGAGTCAACTCACTAAGAACTAAAATCGATGGTGTTGACGAATTACTTGCTCGTCTGAATCTTTCAAACGATTAACGAGAGGCGTAGAAACTTTGGATGACTTTAGTAACAGTCTCAATGTCTCTAATGTCTCTTCGAATTAGATCAGCAAGAATTTGTTCTCTCTGTGTTACGTATTGCTCGAACTGAGCAGGAGTAATCCCTGCTGCTTTGCAAATAGTTTCTCGCATCTTTGAGGGAATTCCAGTTTCCTCGATTGTATCTGTTGCAGCATTATACTTCCATATTGCATTCAATCTAGGCTTATCTCCTTCCATACCGGCAACTTCTGCAACTTCAGTAATTTTTCTTGCAGTCTTACCGTTTACGTGTAGTCTGGCCTGAATAATAATCAGGTCAAGACCAGTTAGCATAATCGGTGGTACATTCATTGGAGGATTAATCATCCTGGTTATTGTTTCCATTGCAGTATTTGCGTGCAGAGAACCGAATGAACCATCGTGACCAGTATTCATTGCGGTAAGTAAAGTTGCAGCTTCGCTAGAACGAACTTCTCCCACAATTATTCTGTCAGGTCGCATTCTTAGGCTAGACTTCAGGCAATCATTCATGTCAACTGCAGGTGTTCCATCAGGCCTTTCTCTGCGTGTTTCCATTCGCAGCCAGTGATCATGGTAGACTTGTAATTCAGCAGTATCTTCTACTGTCAGGAGGCGCTTGTGCCAAGGAATATACATTCCAAGACAATTCAGAGTAGTGGTCTTTCCAGAACCAGTTCCTCCTGCTATGACGAAATTTGCAGGTCTACTGTCCAATCCTTCAATCCAAACCCACATCATTGCTGCTAATCTAAGATTTACAGTTCCAAACTTAATCAGATCAATCATTGTTAGCGGGTCTTCTCTGAATTTACGAATAGTAAGAGTCGGTCCGTCAGGGGATACGGGAGGTATTGTGCCGTTTACTCTGCTACCATCTGGTAATCTGCCATCGAAAATGGGGACCATTCCGGGGCCATCTCCGAGGGGTACAGATGTAAATGCAGCGATATTCTTTGAAATTTCAATACCTTGTTGGTCATCAACCCAAACATTTGTTCTACACATGCCGTGATCTCTATGAGCAACTTTAACGCACTGTGCGCCTCCATTGTACATCACTTCTTCCAGATTGTCATCCTCGAGTAATGCTGCCAGATTGCCATATGGATTGGGTTCAACACCTCCATCAACGTGATACATAGGTGCTGGATGATTTCCTTCCATGTAGATTGTGACTCTTCCATATTGATCCAATATTTTTTCCATTTATTCAACCTCCTATTACTTGAACTCCAACGTGATAGATAGTCATAGAAACTGCCATCCATAATGGTGCCCACCATAGTGCTGAGCGCATCCTACCCAGCATTCTTCCACTAACTCCAATCGCAACAAGAGATGCTGCTCCGAAGAACATAGTGAATGATGAGTTGAAGTCTTCAAGTTGGAATCCCTGGCTTCTTGGTGCGAATAGGCCAACAATGAATGCAATTAGAAAAGGAAGTCCTACAGAAACGAACATGATAATTAGAATAGATCTACCCATCAAATCAGATTCTCTTCTATTCATTAAATCATTCAACCTTTCGTAGTCTCTAGACATGTCGGCCAAGATGTTCCTCAACGGAGCATCTTGTTCTATAGCAGTTGAAATAAGGTGCATTACTCTTTGAACCTGGGATGAACGAGACTTAGTTGCAAAGTTTGAAAGTGCAGCATCGAAAGTTGATGCATGACTTTCTGCTAAGGTTTCCTTTAGCATTTTGCCTAATTTCCCATTGTTCCTGTCGGCTTCAGCCATCATTGCTTGTTGAAGTCCCAAACCCGCTCCTAGTGAATCTGACAAAGCTTCGAGTAAAGCAGGGAGGTCATTTTCAATAGATCTTCTACGTTGCCTCTCAATAATAGGTGGTATGCCACCAATAGCACACGCAACTCCTAGAGTTATTATGAACAACAAAAGTGGTTCATTTCTAAACATCTCAAGAATACCGAAAATCATTGTATCACAACCCCGGGTCCTTTGTGTGGGCCTTTAATCCAATCATTGCCATCCCTGCCAATGTAAAAAATAGTCCAGCATTAACGATGGTCATAATCGTGCCTTGGTTCATTGTTCCAAACAATTCTTCAGCGCCTTCCATCAGTTGTGGTGCAATTCCTAGAATTGATAGAATAATAGGTCCTATCATTCCGATGGATAGAAGAGTTTCAGGGACTCCTCCAAGCTCTTCGATATATTCTTTCACAGCCTCAGTACGAGTTTCTTCCATCCTTTCGCCTTGCTTACGCAAAGTTTCGATAATGTCAGTATTCTGTGTTACATTGTTGAGCATTGTATTGATGACTCTTTTGTAGCCATCATTTTCAGCTTTCTTCAGTAGTGCACGGAGTTCTCTTTCCATTGGCTTTCCTTTGTTGATGTTCTCCATCAATACTGCAAAGTCTTTCGAAATAATTCCATATCCTCCTTGGGATATTGAATGAATTGCTGCTTCAAGACCTACTCCTGAGCCCATTAGGACATCTAAAGTTCTGATGACATAGAGTATTTCTCTAGACTCATCCAATGACCTCATCTACTGCACCTCAGCGTATATCTTCAATAAATTCGAATGTGTAAGTGTTCTTGGAACCATCATATTCAATTCTACCAAAAACGGTTTTCACATCCCTTTCTTCGTAAGGATCGTGAATGTATGGTTGTCCACTTCTGAACATCTTCAAGATTTTCTTGTATTCATCGTGGCTCATTTCGCCACGAACAGTGTATACAGCCGACTCTGCGCCTTCATCTACAAGATCATCACCCTCTCCTCCATGGAGAACTGTACGTGTAATCCTCCTAGTAATTACAACACTAATATCTGCGTCTGGAAGCCTAAGCCAGTCGGTACTAGATGTCCCACTTGCTGGGCGGATAAAGAAATCAGTTCCTGCCACAATCTCACCTGTAAACTGATGAGGACGCGAACAGAACTTCAACCTGTTGGAGTAATAGTGGTCAAACTGTTATCTTAAACCATCCAAATCTTGGTTCATGAACAGTGCCCTCTTCTGACAAATCATCTAAGCTTGACTCAGCAGCATCTCTATCATGCCCTCTTGCTGCAGCGTTAGAGAGAAGCGTGTCAAAATCGACCCCTTCGCCTTGATCTAACCTAGAAATTAAGTCGAGCATAACTTGCTTCAAATCGGTCCCTCCACCTGCGTTATCTGCTGCTGATGATTCATCAGCGACATCCAAACTGGTTTGTGGAGTTGGCGCTTTAGGTGCAGTTGCTGTTGGCATCTTGTCTTCTGCAATATCCAGTGTTTGCATGATATTGAGTCTATAAGTTTCCAAGTCTATTTCACCATAATGCTCGTGTGCAAGCAAAATACCTTCACGAAGGTTTTCTGGTATTCCTGCAGAAGCTAAAGACTGGAGGTTTTGCTCAAGAGATGAGGATTTATCATGAGCATCCATTCTTTCAAGTAGTCCCTCTGCTGCCTTTACTAGCCAATTTCGGTAATTCGACCTGGTAATAACGGCGGCCTCTTCTGGGCGAAGGCTAGTGTATACTGCTCCCTCATCATTTTGGAAATATCTCGCTTTTGCAGTCATTATCAGCATGACAGTTTCTCCATCATCAATTCTTGATGCTAATTGGACAGTTAGTTCACGCATTGCCTCTGGTGCATAATCTCCAACTGAGAAGTAATGTAATCCTGATGGATCTCTTAGTTGGCCTTGCCATAGAGTTGCCCCATTCGAGGTTTCTCTTGGTTCTAATCTCTCAAGAAGTCCAGCCACTACTAGTCGGTTCACTTTAGCCCCCAACTTTGTGATGACAAATAGTGGGTCGAATTCACCGGAGCCTTGCTGGTGTAATGTCGAGTCACTAAATTCTGATGCTAGCATGTGCCAAGCAGGCTGCCTTCTAGCTCTCTTCTCTGGCTGCAATCAAACCACTCCCCATTTTGCTCTTAGTTCGGCAGCAACTAAAGCAGAATCAACATCCATTAATTCTACTGCGTCAGATAGAAGCATTGCTCCTTGTTCATCCACTATTGTTCTGCCAGATGCCTTTAGTTGGCGTCCTAGCAACATTTCTCTAAGTTCCTGTACGAAAGCCATAGTACCATTTTCATTTATGTGAGAAGTTATGGCTTCTTGATTCATATTGATCAGTAATTCAGATGCCTCTTTGTTAATAATCAGCGATATTGTTGAGTTGCCATCATCGAGTACCATTCGAATTCTAACATCAGAATTACCATCTTGCTTTCCATGAGTTGCACATTCACCATCCCTCAAAACGCGACGACATTCCGTACACCGGCTAATTATTCCAGAATCCTCTCTGATGGAAATTACATGCCCAGTTGTCGATATTCCTACCCGGCTTGCACCTGTTGCAAGGTCAGTTAGAGGGACATCAACCACATTGTTAGTCAAGTCTACATCATCGCCCCAAGGAGCTGCTGCGAGTATCTCGATTTGTGATACATCGTCAATTGTAATATCGGGTATTCCTTGCCATGCTCTAACTCTTACTCCTCGCAATCTTACAACAACTGGAGTTGCTTCGAAGTCAAATGGAGGCTCGGACCAAATAGAACATCGGCATTTCCCAGTAGGATCTGCGATATCTCCTGACCATACGCTCTTGTCTTCTCCATCTTTACCTTTGAAATCTCTTCTAATCATCTTCTGGACTTCTACGATAATTTCTACATCTCTTGAACCGTCTCTTAAATCTTCAATCTTACTGACTGAACGTGCCACTAAGTCATCTGCTGATGCGAAATTGGAATCGTGGAATACTTCGATTCTTGTGGATGTACCAATGTTAATCTCCGGAGTGTCTCTAAATACCTTAACTTGAGCATTTTCAAATTTCAATAATGTTCCAATTTCATGGTCAAAAGATTCCCATGAAAGGAATCCAATAGCGCCGGTGTCATCTGCAATGCGGCCTCTTACAATGTCTATAGAACCTGAGCCATCTTTGCGATGAATCTGGTCCTTTCTACTTGCCAATAGTCTCCCTACGACAGTAGCATTACCTGGGTTTTTGATCTTGTTAATCTCAACAGGTTCACCAGGAGTGGTGACAGTTCTCTCACCTTCACGAAGTACCACAACTCGGCTCGCTTGGTTGATGTTAAGGCTCATTCTGCCTTGATATTCATTGACTGAAACCCCTTCTAGTCTTACTACAGCACCGGGAGCAATATTCGGGTTGTTACCCCAGTCCTTGAATTCCCATCTTGTTCTATCTCCACCTTCTGACCATGGTTGGTCTTCCAGTAGTCCGTATGGGACAATCTTTTCTTCTCCTCGTACCATTGTAGTCCTTGGGTTATGGGTTACAATTTCAACCTCAATCTCTACATTTCTATCTTCAGATGTTAGTTCTGATAATTTACTTGCTTTTTTGATTGGTGCAGACTGTCTTTGAGTATTGTTAGATTGGACATTGCTTGGCTGAGCAACTCCTGTGTCTGATTGGAATCTTCTTAGTACTGAACGCATAGCATCTTCTGGTGGTATCAAGAAATCTTTCTCATACCTTGCAAAAGCCTCAGCCACCTTTTCAGGATCAGCTTCCGGGACTTGTTTTATGACCTCAGATACATGTGCTTCATAATCTGACATTATGAACACCTCGACGGTCCAATTTCATTTTCAGGCCCGTCGTAGGACGGGTGTTCGGGCTTTCGTGCTTGCTGGTTGAGTTCTTCTGACACTCCCTTTCACCTCCGTGGAGTTAGATGTTCGTTGGAGACGGTTCATGAAGATGTCTGCCAGTTTCGCAAAGAAACTGAAACTAAACAGTTCAAGCAGGATTTATCCTCAGTCCGTCCATTAGTAGAACATCTGGGACATGCATCGAGCCGGTACTGTAAGAACCCTTGCGTTTTGATGAATCTCCTAGAACTACTCTGCCGTTCAGAGCCTTAGCCATGTTGCCTGACAAACCAGCTTGCGAAATAGCGCCGATGACAGTTCCTCCCTCAACTCTCAATATTGTTGAGGTTGTTACTGAAAAGTCACCACTGGTTGGGTTTGCTGTATGTGCACCCATTACACTGTGAACGATATATCCGTTATCCATCTCTTCAATCAGTCGGTCTCTATCATGAGATTTTGCTGATGATGAAAGAATCAAATCATTGCATCCGCACAATGGAGGCGAAGTGTGTCCGCCTCTAGATGCAGAACCTGTTGATTCAGCAGAGTCTACCTTGCCTTCAGCAACTGATTTTGCGGCGTCTCTGGTGGACCATAATTCTCCAGTTAGACGACCGGATTCTACTATCTTCTGAGTGCGACATGGTACTCCTTCATCGTCTCTAGAACCGGAAGACATACCTCCTTCCATCAATCCATCATCGGTAAGAGACAGGTGATCTGCAATTACCATCTGATTCATTTTCCCAGACCAGAAAGATTCGCCACGTGCTAATCGTTCTCCTTTTACAGCGGAAGGGACAACTACTGAGAAAAGAGGTGAAAAGCCGTCTGATGTCATCAGCACGGGGCAATCCTCTGTTTCACCACCAGGGATTTTTTCTCGAGTAATTTGTGACCAGTGAACCGCTTTATCGACACTTGACGTGACATCGGATAGAAGTTTACGCGAAGATTCTCCTTCGTAAGAAGAAGTCAGCTGTTCGTCCTCATCTATCGAGACATGAATTCCTATGCCATGAGATGTGTATACTCCTCCATATTCGATTCCATTGCTAGTAACAATTGCTCCAGCGCCTGCCCCTACTCCGATACCTCCACCTACTGCTACAGCCCTTGAATCAAGTTCTGAGACCCTAGTAAGCACTTGGTCACCTTGTTCCAAAAGATCTTCTGGAGTCATATCGAGAATCGCTTTGTCTTTCATTCCACCTACATTGGATGCAGACTGATTGCCCGGTAGCTCAAATCCTTCGATTGATGGAGAGCGGTTAGCAATGCTAAGTGCTTGCTCAATCGCTCTTTTGGAAGAACTAGTATCTACCAAATGTGCGTATCCATAACGTCCATTTTCAACGACTCTAATTCCAAATCCGCCTTCTCCTCCACCGGATGCCATCGATATTCTACCTGCCTCAATTTCCATCGAGTGCCCGTATCCTTGGTTAGCGTAAATTTCCCATTGCTGGATATTTGCTTTTTCACATTCAGCACCAATCAGTAGTGCGGACTCCATAAGTCTCTCAACAGCATCATCAGGAATCATGTTCATCCCACCAATGCTTCTCTTATGCGCATAATTGGGCCGCCATCTCCGACAGGAACAGTTTGCCCTTTACCACAAAACCCGGGTGCTGCAAGGCGAGAGTCTTTTGTCAAGCCATCAACATCCTTTAGGATTTGAAGAGTCATTCCAGATACACTAACATCCTTTACTGGCCTAGATAATGATCCATTTTCAATAATCCAGGCTTCTTGAGCAGCGAATTGGAAGGAACCTCTACCAGTGTCAACTTGTCCGCCTCTACTTCCACAAGCGTATATTCCAAAGTCAATATCTTCGATCAATTCATCCAGATCTCTATGATTTCCACCTTGTATGATGGTGTTAGACATCCTTACCAGCGGATGATGGAGGCCATCTTGCGCTCTTGCTCCACCATTTGGTTGAAGGTCAAACCTGTGTGCAGTTTCACGGTGATTTAGGTATTCGGTTAGGACTCCATTTACGATGAGGTTTTTGGGTCTAGGGTCTACTCCTTCATCATCGATAGGGTAGCAGCCATATCCTCCTCTAATTGTAGGGTCATCGATAACGGTACAAATCTCAGAACCAATGGTTTCTCCAAGCCTTCCTTCAAGACATGAATCTCCTGCCGCAACTAAGTCTGCTTCACATGGGTGTCCCAATGCTTCGTGAATGTATACGCCTGTGAGGTCTCTATCTGCAACTAATGGCATTCTTCCTGAAGGTGCTCTCTCAGCAGTGAGTAACCTAAGGGCTGAAATTTTAGCATTTCTACCCATTTCTCCAAGGTCGCACGCCTCGATTAACTCAAGACCACCTTCTCCGCCATGCCTCATTCTATAGGACACTACGTCGTCGCCATCTCGGGCTGTTACCATTCCATTGATCAAGCTTCTTTGGAATGACCAAATACGGTTCATTCCTTCACTAGTCATCAGTTCAGTGTGAATATGTTCATCAGACCAACCGGTTGCAGTTGAAACGATTTTATCATCATCCTTGGCTTCATTATCAATCGCCAACATCATTTCGATTCTTTTATCCAGGTCGGTTTCTCGAATATCTTTTTGACTTTTCCAATGTATCTCATCTTCGATAATAGGAACTTCTGCAAGTTCAACGATTGTTTGTGATGGTGAACGCCTTGCAGCAACCGCTTTGGCTAATCTGAAAGTTGAATCTACTTGTTGTACAATTGATTCCACATCACTTGTAGAATGTACCCCCCATGCCCCATCTGCCAGAATTCTCATCGTTACTCCAACTTCTTGGCCAGGAATTGCTCTCTCGAGTTTGCCATCTTTGAGTGATGCGGTGTTTGTGGTCTCGCTGACTAGCCTAATTTCAGCATAGTCTGCACCTAGGCTAGTTGCCATATCCAAGGCCTTAGTTATCTTGTCCTCATCCAAGATTCTACCGTTTGAGAAATGGGATTCTGCTTGTCGGCTAGTGACTACCATAAACAGGTGGTGTAGGAGGGGCCATTTGACACTTACGAACTCTAGCGTATATCTGCAAGGTGAATATGGGCAATTGCAGCATTCTCATTTTTTGGAGAAACTATACCCATTCTTGAGGAATCAAATATCTCTAGGTTAGGACGATCGTCCAGTAATGTGAAATCCATTTTGTTAGCATGCTCTACGAATTCCAATTCTAAATTGGAGCATGATAAATCTACCAGCCAGGCGGTAGTGTCTCCTTTTTGCAAACCAGCACGGTTGAAACTTGTTGCAATGTGATGTGTACCTGAAAGTAATCTGATAAATTCGCCATCGATTGAATTTGATTTCATCTTAGTTCGCTCTCGGTTTCTCATTAGAACATTATATGCTGCCCAAGCATGAATATCACTAGCTAGTGCAGTGCCACTAATCAAGGCCCAATCATCTGATTTCCGATTTGAAATCCAAGACATTGCCAGTGCGCGAGGGTCTTCACAAGGTGTTTGTAAAGTGACACGTCTACAAGGAAAAACCGGTGCGCTCACAGCATTCGGAAAGAGTACTATGTTTCAATCATGACGCTCGCCAGGTAGTGGCTCGTCATCACTTCGAGGTTTTATCTGTTCGCCGGATACAGCGAGTACTCTCACAGAATCCATAATCTTCTCAACTAATTTTGGACCCCATCCTCGCTTTGATTTTAGTGAATCCAGTTCTGTAATACTCATTGCTAACAAATCAGCAGGGGTGCGTATACCCATTTTGGACAATGTTCTTGCACGATTACGTCCAACATTCTTGACTTGTACAAGTTGAAGTAAATCTTCTTTACAACCAGCTCTTACTCTTGATCTCGTTAATTCAATCATTCCTACCAGTTGGGCAACATGTCCTAGATGTTCTTCAGCGAAAACATCGTCTCGAAGAAGTACTTCTCTTCCTGCAAGGAGTAACCAAGCCATCAAATCAGTTCTAGAGTGAACATCTCCTGGAGTTACTCCAATCTTCTTTTCTATGTCCCTTAGGTCTTCTTCTTCATACCACATTTCGGTACACCATGCACTCTTAACAAGGCCCATTGCTCTCTCATCAATAGGGCTCTCAATCAATAATTCATCTTCAACTAATGCTGCTTTTTGGCGCAACGTACTTCCAAATTCAAGTTCGCTGGATTTAGGCCAAAACGATATGAAATCAGGTGTTGCAGCAACTAAGTGGCAGAGACTGAAGTGTGTTACTGGTAAACTTTCTCGGACAATTCTCCTTACAGCACGGCGTAATCCATCGATTAGGATATCTGCAGATAGAGGGTCGATGTAAAGTTGAGCAATTCTTTCCCCCATCGGTGTTGCTTCATACTCAGTGTCTAATGCTTCTATATCGGAAATTACTGTACTAGAAACTGCTATACTAGATGCTCTTTGGAAACCAAATGTTGCTTCAGTTGGTTCTTTGGATTTCTTAGCAGAAATTGTTACGCCCGATGCAGACTGTGCTGCATCAACCCATGATGGTGTCTCATCATCCCAAGATTCAGTTATAGTTCCAATATTTTTCCGCCTAATGAATCGTTTTTCAACTAACCATCTGAGCATCCCGTCAATATTTTCTTGCAGATAGGAATGAGTTTGTGAATGCCCAAGGTAAGTACTTGAGAAGAATTCACCAATAGTTTGCCTAGAGTTTAGACCACCTGTTGCGATAGAAGAAAGAAGATGGAACCTCAAAGCAGGTTCAGCAGCCAATTTAGATGTGATATCTTCAACAGGGCCGTGGATATATCGATCTGCAATTTCGTCTGCAACCTCTCTTGGGTCGCCACCTTTGCAGGCTAACCAGGCTTCACCCAGCGGGTCATATCTTGGCCTTCCTGCTCTTCCAAGCATTTGTCTGACCTCCATAACTGGGAGAAATCGGCTCATTCCATCATCATATCTTTTCAAATCTCTAACTAGAACTCTACGAGCTGGTAAGTTTACTCCTGCAGCAAGTGTCGGTGTTGCGCAGAGACAATGTAAAATGCGTTCTTTGAATGCATTCTCTATCATGCTCCTTTGGGTATGTCGCAAACCTGCATGATGGAAAGCAACACCACCCTTCACACATTCTGCTAATATGTCACCCATGGCAGAATTAGAGGTTCGTGATAGTCTCTCAGATAATTCCTTCAAAGGGATTAATGATTCTGGGTTTAATTTTGCCAAATGTTTGTGCATTCTTTGGCCCAATTTCTTGGCCTCTGATTGAGAAGAGCGCCTAGTAGCAACGAATACAAGTAATTGGCCACCTTGTTCGTAAACATCGCTGAGTGCAGCCCATGCAATGTGACTTTTTGGACCAGTGAGCGTTCTTGGGGGATTGAGATTGCCTTCTGAAGTTAGTTCACTTTGTTGAATTGCCCTTGGTTCTAAATCTAATTCTGCTAAAGTTGAATATTCTAAACTAACCGGGCGCCATTCCGATACAATAAGAACGCTGTCTAACCAATCAGCAAGATCCTGAGAGTTCCCTACAGTTGCTGATAGCGTTATTATTTGCGCTTCAGGAAGCAGGTGGCGTATCCTTGTAAGGTTAATTTCCATAGTAGGCCCCCTATGGCTGTCGTTAACAAGATGGAACTCATCCGCTACTACAACTGAAACTCTGCGCATAATCTCAGGTTTAGATCTCATAAGAGACTCTAATTTTTCGCTTGTGCACACCAGTATGTCGCAATCATCAATTTGCCTTGCTTCGCTAGGTGCATCGCCTATTCCTAGCCCGATTTTGAGTCCGAGCCGGTCTCCTAACTCTTTCAATTCACCCATCTTTTCACTAGCCAGTGCTTTTAGAGGTACGATGTAAATACCTCTTGATCCAATGTCCTTGGTCATAATTTGATTAATTATTCCCATGAATGCAACCAGACTTTTGCCACTAGCCGTTGGGATGCAAACCATCGTATTACGTCCTGCCATTATCGAAGGCATTGCTTCGGCTTGAGGTGGGTGTAGGGTGGTAATTCCCCAATCCTTCTCAATAAAATCAACTAAACTATCCGGTAATCCGAGTCGCGAGATAGCGCGTTCCGGGTCACCCATGATGCATAGTGGTGGTCAATAGTCCAAAAGGTAAGCGATTGATTAGCCGACACCCTCAAGGTCTATCGTGGATGTGCATACAATATGAGCCCCGACGACACCATGGTGGATGAGAGACTTTCCGTCTTCGATGATGAACCCGATTTGAATGATTGGTTCGAGATCATTTGTGGGTCAATGATGGCTGTTATTGGTGTTTTTCAGTTAATTTCTCCAGGCAATTTAGTCGACCCTGACGTCATGAGGTGGTTCGCTTCCGCAGTTACAATCTCTGGATTGGTATGGGTTGCTCACGGTTTGAAAGATATGGCCATAAAAGAAGTACGCAAATCGATTGTACTTCTAGAGATGGGTTCACGACAAGGCTCGGTAGATTTCGGGCTAATTAGAGATGTTATTCTAAATCCAGATACATACACTGAGTTCCTAGTAAAGGAATACGAGAACGCATATTCTGATGGTGTAATTACTGATGAAGAACTTTCTGAACTGAAGGCTATCCAAAAAGCACTTGGAATCAGCGATGAAGAAGCCGCTAAAATGGCTGTCAGAGGTGCTGTTAAATCCGCTATAGCAGATGGAAAAGTCAGTGATGAAGAAAGAGAGATGATCGATGAAGCAGCAAAGAACCTCTCAAAAGCCAAGAGAACTAAACTTGGTAAGGCTCTTGATAGTGGTAAAATCACAGATGAAGTAGAGAAAATTCTACAATCATTAGATGATTAATCAGTTCCACATATTTTCAGATACCATCTGATTGAGGATATGCTTAGCATTTTTTCGGCGTCTATTTTCAGCAAATATTCCAATTGCTGCAAGAGATATACCTGCAATAATCCAAAGGTGTTGAGACTCAAGTAGTGGCGCGTTTGGTTGTACTGCGGTAGTTGAATACAGTAAATTATGGTCTATATCATTGTTAAATTGGATTCTAAAATCTAAATCATCTCTGTCTCCATCTAGTAAAGTGATTGATATTAGATATGGATAAAGATTTTGTTGCATCAGTTTCCATCTTCCTTCAGATATATCTGCAGGCCTAGTTCCCCAAGTAGGGTCTTGAATTGTTCCAGAAGAACCCGATTTAACCATCTCGGCATCAAGATGAATGACATTCGAATCGGGTAACTCATCAACAACTAATAGGGCTTCTAGCATTAGTAAATCGAGTATTAATGTTCTAGCTGAAAGCAAAATAAACGAACGAGAATGAGAATCTAAACTGTTGTCGCCTGATGGGCGTGCGCCTTTTTCAGCAACCTTTGCGAATATCAGTGACTCCAAATCTAGTTCGTAAATCTGAGGGATGTGAAGTTGCCATCTGCCATCATCAAGAGGCCAAGCAGCATCTGCTATAAGTCGGACAGACAAATCTTCACCATCCAACATTCCGAATGTTGCACCAACGTGTAAGGCTCTCGAAGATGCAGGTGTACCTGGATGCGATGCGTGCCACAATTGATCAAGCCTTACTTCAATCAATTCTTCGAGACTCATTTCGTCCGAGGATTGAACCTCTCCACCTATCGCCCATAATGGTGAAATGACACCTCCTAAAAGCAAAATAAGTAATCCCGGGACGAATAATCCATACCTAATCGGTTTGGAGGTAGTGTCCTTTCTGAATTCTATAACTAGGCCAACTAGGAATGCAATTGAGAGTATCAGTGCCATCATTCCAGATGCAGCACCTAGTTCCTCAGCACCAATTTCATCGGCTTTCATTCCCAATCCTTCCCACTCATATGATGAATAATCAAATTCTTCAGGGGATGTAGGGCCTATTCCTTCAAATGCGATAATTCCAGCCCACTGGTAAGGTTGGAAGGCATTCAACCTCCCGCCTATGCACATGTCGTATTCTCCAGCAGGCAACGCTCTCCATTGCCATGTAATACGTGACTCTCCATTGGTAACTTCAGTTTCTAAATCAGGACTTGGTGCAAGTCTTCTGTCTGGCAATATTAAATCCGGTTGACCATGAGATTGTTCAATTTCTGAGGGGACGACCTCCCAGACAAAAGTAATTCTAAGAACCTCATGATCACTTACATCAAATCTCCAACAGTCTCTCTCATCTTCAACCAAGGCACCATAATGATTGGTCTCAAGGTCGGTTGCTCTTGGATTGCCATCGGATGATGGTTCGTCGATATTTCTAGCTTCAACATCTTCTGACCATATTATGTCTAAGAACATGTATGATGCTCCTCTAAGATTGAGTTGCCAGGTTCCTGGTCGTTCTACTTCAAATTGAAGTAAAACCCTGATACTCTCTTCTGGCCATAATAATCTGTCACCTCCATTCTCCAGGGGCTCATCTTCAACATAGTATAGGCCTGAAATACCATCAGTCGGGTTTGAATCTCCCTCGAATTCGATTACAGTAGTCGATTGAGCGATAATTATTGTAACTTGTAAGTCCGGTCTCGAGATTCCAATTACATCATCTTGGTAGCGTAAATCAATTTGTAATTCATCAATGATGTCTGGAATTAGTGCTATTTCACTTTGTTCAGGCGACATTGGTAGTTCGATTAAAACAGATTCAGGGGTAACAGGAGTCGCTGAATTAACAGTTCCTTGTATACTCTCTTCACCAATCTGAAATTCAGTCAGCAAGCAATCATTAATGTCATTGCATGAGAACCATAATTCTCCGCCTCCTTCATTTGAACTAATGGCTGCCATTGAAACGGGGCTACAAAGTATGCAGAGTAATATGATTGCAATTAACCTCCGCATGAATTGCTGTCATCAAAAGTAACTAATCACTGTGACGCTGGTTTGGGCACATCTACCAAAACCGTTCTGCAAATTCTGCATTGATACCGGCCCTTGCCTGGCTTTTGTCGAGGGTATTCCTTCTGACAAGTATTGCAAACCCATAGCCAAGATGCTTTCTCTGCTCGCAACATCTCAGTAAAAGATGCCCCCATTTGCGAAGATTCTTGGCTAGGCCATAGATTCTCTAGGGAGCGGAATGTCGAATCATGTGCAGTATATCCTAGTGCATGAACAAATTCATGATGCATAACCCAAGCAGCATATGGTTTCCATTTTTCAGAAATTAGTCTCGGGTGTAAATCGATCACTTCTACTTCCTCTGGTTTGCTAGGTTTTGTAACCCCTCTTCTCCACCTGGTGACTCCATGCCTTTGTGTTGCATTTCGTTTCAAAACGCCTAAATCAATCGCAGTGAGTTTTGTAAGTTGTTCTTCACTCCATGCCCCCATTGCGAGCATTACCTCGATTACAAATTCGCGAAGACTATTCAAATCTTCAATTTGTGAATCACTAGCCTTTGCCATTCATGACCACCGGTGATATGCAGGATGCCCTTCTTTGACAGCTACAAAAAGACCTTTCCCCGTAGCGCAAACCTTTCCATCAGCAGTTAGTGTCATTTTCACATTTACTCTGTCTTCTAATAGTTCTTCAATTTCTGCAAGAACGTGTAACTCTGTACCAGTGGGGGTAGGCCTTCTGAGAGATATACTGTAATTTGCAGTAACTGTGCATGGTGGCTCATCAGCCCCTGATGCATCCATCAATGCGATTGCAGCAGCCCAATTCCCATGACAATCAAGAAGGCTACCAATTATTCCCCCATTTACCATTCCGGGGAATGCCTGATGCTCATCAGATGGAGTGAAATGCATCTCTAGTCCTTCTTTACATCGGAATGAATCGATTTGCAAACCTTTGGTATTAGCCGGTCCACAGCCGAAGCAAATCGATGAGGGGGCATATTGTCGTTGAACTCCTTCTCCCATGGTTATCCAAGTCACAGGAGGTTGATTTGTTTATCCTGTCTTCCATCACTTTGATGTCACATTGATTAATGGGCCAACATGGCGGGGAAGAAGAGGCGAGTTAGAGTCGCACATGAACTTCCTAAAACAAGACGCTTGGCCATCAAAAAAGCCCTTCAGGAACACGAATCAGAGGATCGCCCAGATTGGGACCGTTCATCAGAGTGGGGGGTAACTAGATTTCTTCGAAAAAGAATCAAACCGGGAGAAATGCGAACTATTATGTTGCCACTGCTAGATGTTGACATGGGTGATTCTTGGCCAATACCGGTGACGGTTTTCCATGGAGTAAGGCCAGGTCCTGTTGTAACAATTATTGGTGGAACTCACGGTGATGAGTTAACAGGACCTAGTGCGTGCACCAATTTACTATCTTCAATATTCACTGGCCCAGAGGGCGCTTTGGATCCGAATACAATGGCGGGAACAGTCCGTATCGTTCCAGTGCTAAATTTGCCAGGATATAGAGCAAAGTCGAGGTATTTCCCAGATGGAAGGGATTTGAATCGGTCCTTCCCTGGCAAACCTAAGGGCAATACAACTTCAAGAGTAGCCAGCGTTGTCAAGAAGAAGTTGATTGTAGATTCAGATGTGATTATTGATTTGCATAGCGCTGCTGTAGGCCGTTCAAACATGCCTCAGATTAGGGGCGACCTCTCTCATCCTGAGTCCAATATATTAGCTAAAGCATTTGGAATTGAAGTGGTGTTGGATAGCAGACCACCTAAAGGAAGTCTTCGAAGAGTTGCAAATGAATTGGACATTGCTGCAGTTACATATGAAGGAGGAGGGGCTAATTTGCTAGATCAATCTGCAGTTAAAGTTGCAGTTCATGGTTGCTTGAATGTACTTAGGGCATTGAAAGTCATTCCAAAGAACCCTAGTCGTCCTCGTTTCAGACTAAATGCAGGAGGTTCAACTTGGCTTAGAGCAGGTGAAGGAGGGCTTCTCGACATGTTTGTTAGCCCTGGCAGCGTAGTCGAGAAAGGAGACGTAGTTGCCACTATTTCAGACCCTGGTTCACCTGGATTATCGGTGGATATCGTTGCACCCGAGGATGGTTTGATGATTTGTACTGCTACTAATCCATTCGTTACAGCAGGGACTCCAGTTGGTCACTTCTTACCGATTTCCAAGCATATAGAGTTGCTAAAGACCCAAATTAATGAGAGAGGAGTTCTTATCGTAAACGGAAGCCAAGGAGACGCTATCTGGAGAGAGGATGGCGATGAGATGGTCGAAATCGATGTCAAAGGCGAATGGTCAGGCGGTTCTGTTGATGCAGAATGGAATCCGATTAATGCTGATGAGGCTGAGCAAGAAGAAGCCGACTCATGATTGTTGTAGGAATGATTCCACTGCGTTCTCAATTTCTTCTTCTTCCATATTTCGTGGTTGACTCTTGGCAACTTCGAATAAATGCGCAACTAGTTCATCAGTTGCTTCAATCTTCTTGCTCTCAAGCCAATGAATTATGTTTGAACGGCCAGACATGTGTCCAATCCTGATTACTTGTTTGAGTCCAAAGTCTCCTGCTGGAACACCGCTGTATACTCTGTCTGCAAGCCACATGTCGCCTTTTCTGATTGCCTTGATGACAGCACTAGCATGTACTCCAGTGCCGGTTTCAAATGCATCTTGTCCGAAAACAGGGTAGTTTCTTGGTAGTGGGACCTTGATGTATTCATTTGCTTTCTTGACATAATCATTTAGCAACGATAAGTCATTATCGATTACTCCCATTAGTGACAAGTTCACTAGTGTCTGATCCAGAGGTGCGTTACCCGCTCTTTCACCAACACCTAGTGCAGTTCCATGAATTACATCTGCTCCAGCTTCTACTGCAGCAATATTGTTTGCAACTCCTAGTCCTCTGTCTTGATGACCGTGCCAATTGACTTCGATATCTCTCCTTTGATATCCGCCATCTTTGATCACTTCCTCATCAATGAATGAAAGTAATTTCTTGACGCCATTTGGCGTGACGTGCCCACAAGTGTCGCAGACACAAAGTCTCCTTACTCCCAAATCCATAGCCCGCTGATAAATTAGTTTGACATCTTCAGGTTTTGAACGAGTTGTATCTTCGGTAACGAACATGACAGGTACGTCATTTTCAACAGCAAAGGAAACTGCCTTTTCCATTGTTGGAACCAACTTTTCCATAGTCCAACCTTCAGTGAATTGCCGAATTGGACTTGTACCTAAGAAGGCACTTGCTTGGATTTCCATTTCATGTTTCGATTGCAATTCAACCAATGGTTCAATGTCATTCATCAGAGTTCTTACTGCAGCAGCAGGGCGTATTTTGTAATCATTTTGCTTAATATGATTTAGCATTGAATCGATGTGATCTAAATGGAATGGCCCCGCTCCCGGCAGTCCAAGGTCAACCTTTTGGATGCCTAAATTTTCCATGTAAGTCAATAACTCGATTTTCTGTTCTATTGATGGATTTAGAGCACTAGGGCTTTGCAGGCCATCTCTCAAAGTTTCATCATCAAACCAAACACCATGTGGATGATTGTTTGAATCTCTAGTATACTCATAATCGACAACGTTCCAATCATAGATTAGATTCTGTTCATTCATAGTATTCACCATCCAGGGGGCTTGCGCTCCCTAAGCCGCAGATGGGCGGTCAGCGTTTGAACCCGTCGGATGAAATCTACTCACTCTTCTTCGCTATTAACTACCGGTTTTTCACCACTTTCTTCCTCAGCAGGTTTCTCAGTGAGGATTTCTTCGGCTAATTCTGCAGGCATTCTAGCACTGAAAATCAACTGGTCCTTGAATGAGTCCTTAGATCTAGATCTGAGTTCCATAACACGTGTTCCTTTTGATGAACGTCCAGAGGTTTCCTTGGTTTGTACAGCTGAGATTCGTATTACTACGCCCTTTCCAGATAGTAGGAACAATTGGTCATTCAAATCAGGTACTTGGTGAACTCTAGAGATTACATCTCCATCGTTTAGGTTCATTGTAATCCCTCCCTTACCTCCACGTTTGGTTACTCTGTAACCATCCATTTCGGTCTTAGGGTCGCCATTTTCATCGAATTGTTGCTCATCATTCCTTATTGTCAGTATCTTCTCACCCTTTCCAAGGCGGGTTCTCTTACCCATACCTTGTTTTGATAGTGTCAATACACTGGTGTCGATGTCATTGGTTAGAATCATTCCCGCAAGTGTAGCTTCACCTTCCAATCTAATTCCTCTTACTCCGCTAGATACCCTTCCTTGGGTTCTTACAGATGATAGATCGAATCTACAAGCGCGACCAAGGTTAGAAACCATGACTACATTGTGCTCTTCAGTACCACTTCTAACAGTGATTAATTCATCATCTGCTGCTAGGTTGATGGCTTTCTTACCGTTACGATTAATCTTGACATAGTCAGAAAGGTTGCTCTTCTTGATTACTCCTTTCTTGGTAGCAAATGCAAGGAAATGACCCGATGGCTCATCGATCAAATCTTTGTTCAATGGAATAATTGAGACAACGTGTTCATCATCCTTCAATCCTAGTATGTTGCGGATATGACTGCCTCTGCTGGTTCTGGAACCCTGAGGTGTCTCCCACGCTTTCAGACCATACACTCTACCTTCAATGTAAGGAACTTCGTTGTCATCCTTGTCCTTCTTAGTTGCGGGACGATTGGTGAAGATCAACAATCTATCTTTGCTGAAACAAGTTATCAAAGTTGTAGGGAAATCTTCATTCTTGGTTTGTACACCCTTCATTCCCTTTCCTCCACGGTTTTGCATGCGGAAAGACTCTGCAGGCAAGTGCCTGATGTAATTGTCATTGGTCAGAGTAATTACAATTGCACGTTCTTCAATCAAATCTTCTCTATCCATCGAAAGCGGCATTGGGTCAATGAAAGACCTTCTTTCATCTCCATGTCTTTCGACCATTTCATCCAATTCAGTTAGCAGAATGTCCAATCTTCTAGGCCTTGATGCGATAATATCATTCAAATCAGTAATTTTAATTTGCAATTCATCAAATTCATTCTTTACCTTGTCAACATCTAGCCTGCTTAGCTGGTACAGTCTTCGTTCAGCAATAGCTTTCGACTGTGGTTCAGTGAAACTGAATGCGGCAATACCTGGGAATAATTCGTTTCCTTGTAGCACTGACTCAAATTGCTCACGACTAGAACTTCCTTTACCTACAGCGATTACATCGTCAATTCGGTCTTGTGCTTTGACTAATCCTTCTAGAATATGCGCTCTGGCTTCGGCCTTTTTAAGATCGTAATTCGCTCTTCTCTCAATGACTTGTTCCCTGTGCTCAACATAGGTGTGAAGCATAACAGGTAATGTTAGTAGAACAGGTCTTCCATCTAGGATTCCCATTACGTTAGCAGAATAAGATTCTTGTAACCTACTAGATTTGAATAATTGGTTAAGAACAGCGTGTGGGTCTGCATTATTCTTGACTTCAATTACTACACGTATACCTTCTTTTGAAGACTCATCACGAATATCTCTGATACCGATAACTGAACCTTTAGTGACTAATTCTGCAATATGCACTAGCATGTCTGCTTTTTTGACCTGGTAAGGTATTTCGTGAATAATAATTCTTTTACCCTTTTCATCATCCAATACGTCACACTTTGAACGAACGTGGAATCTTCCTTTACCGGTAGTGTACATGTCGTAAATTCCATCGATACCATGAATTGAAGCACCAGTCGGGAAGTCTGGACCCTTTATGTGCTCCATATATTGCTCTATAGACAATGATGGCATTCCTTGATTACTAGATCCTTCTTCGAGAATAGTCTCAACATGTAATCGTACAGCCCCTGAAACTTCAGTTAGATTATGAGGTGGAATTCGTGTAGCCATACCGACGGCGATTCCATCACTTCCATTGAGTAGGAGATTTGGCAACCTTGAGGGTAAAACCGTAGGCTCTTGTTCAGAATCATCGAAGTTAGGTTGGAAATCTACAGTGTCTTTGTCGATGTCCTCTAACATGTGTTTTGCAATACGATCTAGTCGGCTCTCAGTGTATCGCATTGCAGCAGGTGGGTCTCCGTCAATTGAACCAAAGTTACCCTGGCCATCTACCAAGGGGTAGCGTAGGGAGAACTCCTGTGCCATTCTAACCATTGTATCGTAGATTGATTGATCTCCGTGTGGATGGTATTTACCCATGACTTCTCCAACAGAACGAGCGGATTTACTGAATTTCTTTTCAGCGGTGTGGCCACCTTCGTACATACCATACAGAACTCTCCTGTGAACCGGCTTCAGGCCGTCTCTTGCATCAGGTAAAGCTCTTCCAATGATTACTGACATTGCGTAATTAATGTAGGAATTCTTCATTTCTTCATTCAACGGTCGATTCAGTAAATTAGCATCACTAGTTCCAGAATCATCTTCTTCTATGTTTTCTATTTCATCAGATGTCAAGGTTTGTCACCTCCTTTGCATAACGCTCAATGAAGGCCCTGCGATCAGGAACATCTTCTCCCATCAAGATCTCAAACATTCGATCTGATTCTTCCGCGTCTTTAACCGTCACCCTGAGCATAGTTCTGTTTTCAGGATCCATTGTAGTTGTCCACAATTGTTCTGGATTCATTTCACCAAGACCTTTGTAGCGTTGTACTCCGATTTTGGCATTTGGATTGTCGCCCTTTAGGTCTTCCATGATGGAATCCCTTTCTTCATCAGAGAATGCATATCTGCTGACTCTTCCTTTTGATAGTTGGAATAGAGGCGGCTGAGCAATGTATACGTGGCCTTCTAAGATTGCAGGTCGCATGAACCTCCACAAGAACGTAAGCATCAGTGTTCTAATGTGTGCTCCATCGATATCGGCGTCAGTCATTATGATGATTTTTGAGTATCTCAATTTTGAAGTATCAAATGAGCCTTCATCCTCTGGGTTATTGCCCACTCCTGCACCTAATGCACGTATCATGGTCTGAATTTCCTGGTTTTGGAAGACTTTTACCAGATTGTGCTTCTGCCTTTCAACATTCAGGATTTTACCTCTGAGTGGAAGAATTGCTTGTATTCTTCTATCTCTGCCTGTCTTTGCAGAACCACCAGCAGAATCTCCTTCTACCAAGTATACTTCACATTCACTAGGGTCTCTGGATTGACAATCTGCTAATTTACCTGGCAGTCCTCCTCCTTCCAAAACTCCCTTTCGGCGAGTCAATTCACGAGCTTTCTGAGCAGCCTTTCTTGCTTTAGATGCCAAAAGTGCCTTTTCGATAATAGTTTTAGCAACCGAAGGATTCTCTTCGAAAAAGTCTCCAAGTTTCTCGTAAACAACAGTTTGAACAATACCAGTTACTTCACTACTAACCAGTTTGTCTTTAGTTTGGGATGAGAAAGAAGGGTCAGGGTGCTTTACGCTAACAATTGCAGCAAGTCCTTCTCTTACATCGTCTCCAGAAAGAGCATCACCTTTCAGCATGTTTCTTTTCTTAGCATAAGAATTCAAACAACTCGTTAGGGCAGTTCTCAGTCCTGACATGTGAGTTCCTCCGTCTTTGTTACGGATGATATTCGTGTAGCAGCGGATAGATTCGCTAAATGCATTAGACCATTGAAGCGCCAATTCCACACTAACGTCGCCTTTCTCAATTTCTTTCTCACCTGTAATGTGGATGACTTCTGCGTGAAGGATTTCTCTGCCCGAGTTTATCTGAGTTACATATTCGCTTAATCCGCCTTCGTAATGGTGAGTGCTGACGTGCGGATCTTCTGAACGGTTGTCGGTAATCTCTATCTTCAAGCCTGCGTTTAGGAATGAGGTCTCCTTCAATCTTGTATCAATTTGCTCGAACTCGAATTCAGTTATGTGGGTGAATATCCCTAAGTCCGGTTTGAAAACAATCGAAGTCCCTGTGTCTTCACAGGAACCAATTTCTTTCAAGGGGCTAGTTGGGACTCCTGCTTCGTATCTTTGGTGATAAATGACGCCTCCGCGATGAATGGTTACTTCCATCCACTCCGAAACAGCATTTACTGCAGATACTCCTACTCCGTGTAGTCCTCCTGAAACTTTGTATGAGCTGTTGTCAAACTTTCCTCCAGCGTGCAATTTTGTCATGATGACTTCTGCAGCCGAAATGCCGAATTCCTCGTGTATGCCGACAGGAATTCCTCTTCCGTAGTCTCGCACCGATAGTGAACCATCTGGGTTCAAGCGAACTTCTACCTAATCGGTGTGGCCTGCAAGATGTTCGTCTACTGAGTTGTCTACTACTTCCCAGATACAGTGGTGTAGTGCCGATCCGTCATGCGGGTCCCCCAGGTACATACCTGGTCTTTTCCGCACGGCTTCCAGCCCTTCTAGCACCTGTATGCTCTGTGCACTATATTCTTCGGTCATCAACTCACCTAATTGTTTATTTTTTGTGTAACGAAAAAACTTAATTTTAGTACTTTATTTCTCGCAATTTAGCGCCTTATTCTTGGCTTTTTCTTGCACTATTGATTACAGTAGTAAAATCGCCTCAGTCTGGCGATTGCACCTTGTATACTCGTACACAAACAATAGGGTGTCGGAGGGGGTATATGAACATAGCCAAAAACCAGCTTCAGATGTGCCTGTTTAAAGAAATAAAATCAGAGCGATTTTTGTCAATTCTATCCAAAAACAGCCATGTTTCGTTCACATAATTAATCGCAACCGTTAATGAAGAAGGTTAGGTCGCCGACAGCATGGCTGACCCAAAAGTATGCGTTGCTCTAGATGGAATAACCGTCGAAGAAATGACAGATGAAGCAGCACGTGCTAATTTAGCAGGTGCGGATATGGTCGAAGTTAGATTCGACCGTCTGTATTTAGTTCGCCCAGATCCTACAATTTCAGAAGAAGAAGAAGGAGAGAAGGTCTCACTACCTCCTGAGAACGAGTGGGATACTAGCGACATGTCTGAAGTCGATGTTGATGCTACAATTTCTTCTTTGAAAGAAGGACTACCACTTCCTGTTGTATTCACAGTAAGGCCGGTCTCAGAAGGCGGCTACTTCCCTGGAATCGAATCAGAAAGAATCGCTATTCTAGAGAAGGCAATCGATTCTAAGGTGTCATGGATTGACCTCGAACTATCTATTGAAGACTCAGTCCGCAAATCACTTCATGAAGCGGCTTCAAAGAACGAATGTAAAATCATTGCATCCAAGCATGACATCAACGGAATCCCAGATTCTGCAGATATAGTTACACTTGTTAAGGAAAATCAGGAGTTTGGAGATATTGTAAAGTTCTGTGGAACTGCTCATAACCCAAGCGACGCTCTTCAAATTGTTGAGGCTGCAGTCGAACTGAAGGGCGAAGGACTGAGTCACAGTCTTATGGCTATCAACGGTGGCGGAGACTGGGCTAGAGTACACGCACCAATGCTTGATCAGAGTCTAGTATATGCTACTATGAGGAATGAATTCCGCATCTCGGATAAAGGCCTAATCAACGTTAGAGACCTTCGTGATGCATGGACATTACTGGAATACTAATTATTCTCAGTCTGTTCCAATGACGGAACTAAGCCTTTGTCGAGTTGCTGATTTTCAGAAGTTAGGCTTAATCCAGCTTCCATGTAGCGCTTGTTCATGAGAATTGGAATCACCATTGTTGCTATCATCAATCCGCAACAAACTATTGATACTGTCCAGTTTGGTAGTATTGTCGACCTTTCTTCAGAAACAACAGATACATATGCTGCAATAGTGGTTTCAGGCAATGCATCTCCTGAATGAGAATTATTTGTGTTGTCTATTACTATGTTGAAATATTGGTTTGTATCTCCGCCGAAAAGACCACTGCTAATCTCAGGCCCATCTAATGACACGGAGAAAGATACCTCTTTGATATCTTCATACTGGTGCGAATCTCTGAAAGTTTGCCAGCCTGCTATGTTGAAACTTCTCCACTCCGGAGAAATTTCGTTTAATTCGGCTTCGTAACTTCTGCCTCCCCAGGCGCCATGATCAACATCGTATGCAGCAGTATAGCGGTCATATTGAGTGTCAGTCATCAGATAAACGTCAGCAGATGGGTTATAGGAATTATTTGTAGTCTCTATAGTTACGCAAATAGTAGTGCGCCTTTCGTGGTCTAGGTTTACTGTTAAAGTTCCAACAGCATCATTGCCAATCAACATTGTAGTTTGGAAATCATCCCTGAGTAATGATAGTTCATTATCAAATCCGAATGACATCCATTCTTCTTCTGGACCTTCGTAGATGATTTCTTCATCATCATCTTGCTCTTCATCATCGTCATTATCTCTGTCACGATTTCTTTTGTTTTTTGCATAGTCGTTTTCAAAGTCTTTTACGTTGGGTACTTTGGCGTGTCTTTCGACAGTTTTGTTCCAATTAGGAGTTACAAATTCGCCACCGTCACAATTCGATTCAGCTGTTGCCTCTCTGATTGGAGACAGTTCGGTAGGCGTGATCATCGGTATCAAGAATACTAGCGCCAAAAATACAGCCAGCCGAATTCTCATGCTCACACCCTCCTACGGAGGGTAAGGTGTGGTCGGAGGTTAATCTCCTTTACCTTCAGCGTCTTCTTCTGAGTGGTCTAATGTAGCCAGAAGAGTCACTCCGACGTTCATCTTTCGAGAGTATGCCTGGAGCAGGAGGTGGTGTGTGCTGGTCCATTCCAAGAACGCCTCCGTAGGATTGAACTTCATCAACTTCGTATGTCGCTGCTGCTTGTTCAGCATCTTCTTCAATCTCAGTAGGGCTACGCATTACTGCCCATCCAAGAACCAATACTGCAACAATTAGAGCTAGAATTACCATCGATTCGCCGCTAGCATCTACTAACCAGTCTTGCCAATCTTGGACAGAGAAGTCAGAGAGACTTGTTTCAGCGTCTTCTTTAGCCAGAATTGTTAACTCAGCATCTTTTTCTACGCAGACGCCCATTCCATCGCACACAGATACTCTGACAATGGTTATTCCTTCATCATCCCAACTTGCAGCAACTCTAATCCCATCAGCACCTGATGGTGTTATCCAATCATCAGCAGTATCTTCGTTTCCGTCTTCATCAAAGTTGACATCAAATTCCCATCGTACAATAATGTTGGAAGAGATTCTTTCGTCTCTATCGGTGTGTAATCCGTCATTAACATCTAAATCTCTCCAAATAACATATTCAGAAATATCTTCAGCGTCTGTAATGTTGGCATCCAGAACTATCGAATCACCAACATAGATTGTTTCAACTATGTCGAAATCACCGATGACCGGAGGTTGGTTCACCACTACAGTGAAAGTTGCTCTAGTGACATCACCTGTCAAGTATGAATCTCTTACAGTTAGAGATACCTTGTATGTTCCTGGTCTTTCGAATGAATGCCAAGGCATTGGTTCATGTGAAATTGGAGTGGCATCTCCAAAGTCCCAAGAATATTCTACAATTCCATTCCAATCAGAGTTATTAGATTCAAGGGGTACGAATCTCCCTTCATAGGATCTATCTCCGTCTCTTGTTCCTAACGAGTCGAAGTATAGTACCTGGTCAGGGGTTGTGACCACATTTCCTTCATCATCAAAAGTATGTGAATAGTCGAAAGATGATCCTTCTGGAAGAGGGGTTGTTGAAGTGACTAACTCGTCATCAAACCAAACATCGAATATCTTGACAGAGATAATTGGCTTAGGGTTTTGAATCCTAATAGATAGTGTTCTTTGTTCGCTGGACATTCCATTCTCATCTATCACATACAGGGTTACAAAGTGTTCACCAGGGGTTGAGAAGTTATGAGTGACCAGAGATTGTTCAGAAGTTGTACCATCTGAGAATGTCCAGTTAAATGTCAAGTCAGTTGAATCTCCAACTTGTCCATCAGGGTCAAAACTCGACCTTCCATCAAATGTGTAAGGCACATCAACTTGGCCGTCATCTATTCTGAAGTCGATAATTGGGCTGCCGGCTGAGCCTGAGTCACGTACAGTGAATTGTGCTACGGGTAGTTGATTCAATACCTGCACCGTCATTTGAGCACTTGCAGCAGCTCCATCGTTATCTAAGACAGTGATATTGACTAATTTGATTCCAGGTGTGGACCATGCAGCCATTGGGTTTTGGTTGGCTGACATCATCTCAACGAAAAGGTCAGTTCTGTCAACTATTCCACCATCAAGATTTACTCCTTCGTCGAAATTCCAATTCCATTCAACCAATACTCCGTCTTCATCTTCAAACACATTTGGTAGCATTGTGGCAGTAAATGTCTCAGTAATTATCACATCAGAATTTATCTGTCCCGGTGCACGGTTGTTTACGAATACTTGAATGATCTTGGAAGCAGTGTTAACTCCATCATCAACAGTCAAAGTTAGGTTATATGTTGTGACTGCAGTTAATCCATCAGCCCACAGGTGGTATGCGGAAGAAACACCCTTACCGCCTTCTAATTCACCATCTCCCCAATCCCAAGTAAATTGTAGATTATTTACAGGGACATTGTCTGTAGTCCTTTCAGCACCAAATTGAACAATTTGTCCAGTTAGAATTGAAATGTTATCTTCAATAACAAGGCCATTAACGGTGATTATTGGATTTGGTAGGCTCGTGTCAGTGATGTTGATTGACTTGACATCAGATTGAGACCAAGTTCCTCCTTGGTCCATTACTCTTAGCGAGGCATTGTATTGCCCGACTTCAAGATAAGGTCGAACTGGACTCTTGAGAGATGAGGTGTTACCATCATCGAAATCCCATGCATATGCAACAGGGTCGTCCAAGTAAGGTAATGTGTTGTTTGCCAGAGAGAGGCCCCATGCATCAAATCCATTTCCTACGAATTGAATATTGTCCCATGTTTGAGCATCGACTGTATCGATGCTTGCATTGGATACAGGCTTCATGTTATCCATGAACTGCGCACCGGTTTGAGTATTGTCAATCAAATCCCCTAGCATATCTCTCATGGTCAGATGGAAGGTATGTACTTCGCTGTCTTTTGCAGTGTACCAGAACTTAGTAGAGACATCCACTCCTCCGCCAGCTTGTACTCTAGTTTCCATTGTATCAAGAACAATACCAGATGAATTTCGTACTTGGATCTCAACATCTAAATCTTCGAAGAATGCATTTGAAAGAACGTTAAATTCAATCTCAGCAGTATCTATCATAGAATCTCCATCTCTATCTGCGAGAACTGTAGAATTAAGGCTCAAAGTAGCAGGAGATGTAATGCGAGCGGCTTCCACATCTATTACTGCTTGAGGGTATGATCCTCCACAAGATGTGTAATCGCAGTCACCCTTGTTCGCAGCATACCATGTTATTGCCCAAATTTCATCGGTTAAGTTTCCAAATCCAGGTACTAACGCAGTACCAACTGCTCCGTTGAAATTTATGTCCGAGCGAGTGTAGATGCCATCAGCAGACGCTCTACTCATTATTACTCCATCCATTCCTGGAACGTCTCCAGTAAAGCGCATGGTAAGTGGCGCAGGTGATGCTGAACCAGGTGTGAATTTGAAGACTTGAACGCCCCAGCCTTCAACTGTGTTACCAGTCGATGACCAAGGTCCGATCCAATCGCTATTGGTGTCAGCAGGTTGTATTCTACAGAAGTCACTAGATCCGCATGCTGGAGTCATGTAAAGGTTAGACATTCCATAAATTCCTTGATCGCTATCTAGGGTTGCAGCAATCGTGAAGTTTGTGTATATATCGATGAAATCACGACCTATAACGCCGGGTGTGGCCCCAATTGGGTTTCTAGCAAGGTCTTCTATTCCGGAAGCCCCAGTAGATGAATCCTGGGCTAGTTTTCTAATCGCTGGACCCCCTCCAAGGTGGTCTGCTAAATACAGTAGGAAGATGAATCCTCCTCCATAATCTGCGATTCTTTGATTCCACCAACGAACAGATATTTCACTAGCAGTAGTCCAAGCATTGACGTGCCCGTAAAGGGTTGAAGAACCTCCAAAGCAAAGGAAAGCAGCCATATCTGCTGCTCCTTCATCAATCCACAAATTCTCGTACGGATCGAGAGCGTTGTGCATTAAGTGTTGAAGTTCGTGAGCTAGAATAACCTTCGACCATGCGAGAGGAGCATCATCAATATCAATGAAAATAGCTTCTCTTGAAGAAGACATACCTGGTGAGAAATAACCTCCAATATTGTATGCGCCATCTATTGCATAGATTACAATCTCAATCTGGCAATTGTTATCCACGTCTGGGGCAGCAATTCCTCTGCCGTCGAAGTAGTCCTTCCCAAAGTAAGTCATTAGAGTTGGATATACTGTTGAATCCCAAGTACTTGCCCAATTATTCAGAACAGTAGAAGAAACAGTCCTTCCGGTCTGAACCATGAATGCGGCTGTTGAAGTTGTCTTCTCGATGGTTACATCAATTGAGCCACCGGAGGTTGGAACAGTAGCAGTGTCTCCTTCGCCGTATGGTGTGCACGCTCTACCGCTTGTTTTTGCTTGTGGTGATGTTGCGATCTCAACGCCAGGCATTCCCTCGTCAACCCATGATTGTTTCATCAATCTTGTAGCACTGTAAAGTGATTGATTACTATCTGGGATCATATAGGGGTGGGCTCCAGTGGGCGTGAAATCATCTATATCTGCAAACACAGGGGTGAATTCATCCGGCTCAAGAGCGGGTTCTTCAGCTGGGTCTGCAGATGCCAATGGAGACATTGCAGAGAGCATGAATATTAGGAGAAGTGTGTAAGCACGAGTAGAGCACGGTTCGGACATTTAACACACCTTTAGGGAAACGCATCACTGCATTACAAATAACCGAGTTCAAATGAGGTATTTAATAGTCGGCGAATGTGGCATCATCAATGCGAATGGGAATTGCGCTAGTTTTGGCACTTCTTGTAATTGCTCCAACGTTGTCAATTTCTGGAGCTCAAGAAGGCACTGAAGCGCCTTTAGGTTGCCAACTATCCTTTGATGGCAATCTGGCAAATGAATCAGTAGGCTTCCAGACATCTTTGGGCCCTAGAATCCCCGGTTCAGCAGCAAGTTCTGAATTACGTGAATCGATTAAATCCAATCTTACAGGTTGGCACATTACCGAATCCACTCATCATGTTAACGGAATGGTCTTGACCAATTTGTATGCAACATGGAACAAAGGAGCCGGCTCTACTGTAATGTTCGCTGCTCATTATGATTCCAGGTCTGCCGGCGATAAAGATTGGAATGAGAGCCGCCATGATGAGCCAATCGATGGTGCAAATGATGGTGCGAGTGGTGTGGCGGTACTAATTGAATTAGCAAGGCACATCCCGTCAATGAATTTGTCCCATGAAGTGACCTTATTCTTCACAGATGGTGAAGACCAAGGAGATTACAACAGTCAAGCTGGATGGATTTTAGGAGCCAAGGCTTGGGGTGAAAATTTAACTCAAGAGGAAGCGGATTCAATAGAATCTTTCATTTTGGTCGATATGATTGGCGACTCAGATTTGACAATTGGAAAAACTTATCCTGGTAATTCTAGTCTATGGGATAGAACTGAAGAAAAAATACTATTTTTGGATGAAGTCTGCGAATTAGGTCCTTCAAATTATTTCGATTTCGAACGAACAGACGGGATATACGATGATCATGTGCCTGCGCATGAGCTAGGTATCCCAGCAATTGACATAATCGACACTAGATATGGAGAGAATGCATCATATTTAGGTGGCCATTGGCACACTCACAATGACACTGCTGACAAAGTAAGTGCAGAGTCTTTGGGCAAAATCGGATTCATCCTAGAGTCTGGTCTGCTAACAGGCTCTTGGTCTAATGTCAGGGTGATTGATGATGGCGAGATAGAAGAAATTGATTTTGAACCAGAATTAGTCGAAGAAAATGAGGAATTAGAAGAAAGTCAAGACGATAGTGAAATGGTTATTGGAATACTTCTTGTAGTATGCATTTTGCTCGTTTGGGGTAATCTAGTGTGGCTAATTTTCGCGGATAACCGAGGGGAGGGGTGAAATACGCGCACGACCTCCGCTAACTTGTCCGGGGGAGTAAATATCAGCGATGACAAAGATAACCGGCTTGCAGCATTGCGCCAGAGGGTGCAATCAAAGTTGGTTAATTCTCGAATCGCTTCTCGCAGAAGAGAACGCAAGGAAGATCAAGAAATTGTTGTGCAGGTTCCTCAAAAAGAAGAATCCGAATTCCTAGATTTGGAAGACTATCTTCCTTCAGATGGGGACCGCAGAAGGAAAATTGCAGCAGCCTTGGTAATGATTGGGGCAATAATGGGAATTCTGTCGGGAACTCTAATTTTGCAAGGTAACCCTTCTGGATTACTGAACTCATCAATATTCAATACGAACGACGCCCTTGATTTACACGGTATGGTTCTAGACCAAGATGGAAATCCTGTAGAATTAGTATCCATTGAACTCGTTGATGGAGATACCGGTTCAACAATCAAAAGCAGTTTTTCTGATTCCAACGGTAGATACGTAATCGATGCAGTTTCTGTGAAAGACTACGAATTACATGTTTCAAAGGAGAATTACACCACAGTGATACTGTATTTCACCCCAGAACCGATTGGCATATCGCCTATAACTATGGTTGAAGGGGATGGTGAAAGGTTCAAAGATGAGCGTTCAGAAACTGAGGGTTGGTCTTTAGAAAATGCGGTTGCATTGGCGACATTCGAAGGCCTATTCACGATTGGATGCGCTCTTGTTGGCGTTCATGCATCCTTTGAAATTAAGAGGAAAAAGCGTTACAGAAGGACACAAGCATTCTGTTGGATAGCGCTTTTCAGCAGAGGCCTGATAATATTCGGTCCAGCTTTGATTCTCCTAAGCATGGTACTACTAATGCTCAATAGAGACGAGTTCGAAGACCAGAAAGGACTGGAGGTATTCTGACAATGTACCTCATTACCGTCGAAGGTGGCGATGGTTCGGGTAAAGGTGAAGCCGTTAGGATATTGGGGAATTTAGCCAATCGAATGGCCTTCCCAAATGTGCATATTACTCACGAACCTAGAAGGCATAGTGAATTGGGTAAATTAGCGCTTAATGCAGTAAGTAAGGGAGGTTACACTCCCCTTGAAGAGGCTGGATTATTTGCTGCAGATAGAGTCGATCATTCGCATACTTGGATAAGACCAAGATTATTGAAAGGTGACCTGATAATTTCCGACCGTAATATCCATTCAAGTCTAGTTTACCAAGGTGTAGTTGGGGAATTAGGTTTGTCCCAGGTTGCAAAAATGAATGCAGCGGCTATGATTCCTGATTTGGTAATATGGATTGACTGCGACCCTAAAAAGGCGATGAAAAGGATAAATTCAGGCACTCTTCGAATGGCTGGACAAAAACATGAATACTTCGAAACCACTGAAATACAAACGCGAATCCGTGCCGGTTTCAAGGGTATATTATCGGGCGAGATAGAGACTCCTCCACCTTTTAGCCGCTGTACTGTTATGGGGCCGGTATTGAATGAGAGCGGTTTAGATGATTTAGAAAAACAACTATCACAGGTACTTAGCACGTTTTTCAATCGTAGGCCTGAACCACTAAACGTAAGCCGTGATGAAGTGGACAGGCATCTTCTCAAGAGTTTGACAACAGGGGTCCAAACTCAACAAAGACTACCGGGAGCTCCTTCACAACATATCTCATTGCTTGAGGACTGGTTGGATGGGATGTCTCCTTCTCAGTGGATGAATCTTGCAGAGGATGAATGGGATGAGAAAAAGGCCAAGTCAAGTGATGTCCCTGCACGTCCAATCGCACATTCCTCTTGGGCTATATTGGGCACATTGTCCCTTACTGATACCACTGATGTTCCCACTTTACACAGGCAGTTAGGTCCGGTGCGTTCAGTTACTAAAAGGCATACTCAGCGGTTGGTTAAGTGGCTGGAGCAGGAAAGGTGGATACACCGCCAGCAGAGCCATGTGCCTTTTGCAGAAGCACAGATGTTCAAATTACGTAAAAGCAGACTTGGCTATGGGCGTTTGTGTTTGGCAATGTGGCCTTTGAGGTCAGCACTTGCTAGTTGGAGGAGATCTAATCCAGATACAGATTGGAAGCATGCTCTAGAGCAAATAATTATCGAAAATGAGGACAGGAAAGTCCCATTGCAAATTCGTCGTGCTGTAAAGAATGTATTCGAAAGATTACACTTGATTTCTAGCGGCCATGCAGAATGCCCTGTCCCTTCTAGCGACGAAGAGTTATTGATTTGGTGGGCTACTGAGCCTCCCAAGTAATCACTCTTCTTCATCTACTGGTATCTGGAAACGGCTGCCAGATGGAAGAATTACTCTTGTAGGGTCTAGTGAGAACAATGCCGGCCTTGCTGAAAATGAAGCTGCGATGAATGCGCCTAAGAATATACCAAATGGTGTCCCGGTAGCCAGTCGCAGCATTGCATTAGATTCGTATGAAGCAAAAAGCAACTGAGAAAAACCATCCAATGCCATAGGTAACACGAAAAGTCCTGCAATTGCTAGCATGGCTAACATGCGTCGATTGTTTTTGTAAACACTCTGCATGTAACTGTCCGGGCATAGTGAAAGGAATGAATCCCTAATTGTCCACCGATTCAAACCTCTTCTCGAGAATAAGAATCCACCTATTGCGAGTCCTAAGAATATCCCAACATCTCTGACACATACCGGCATTTGGTTGCCATTTATTTCCCATGAACGTTCTGCTTTGTTATGGCAATTTAAGTCTCCAAAACCATAGACGAAAGCAGCATACGGGTCTAAATCTCCCCATGCGAATATTCCGTGTTCGCTTTGATTATGGCCCACTTCTTTCGAATTATCACTTTGTATATTGCCCCATGAGTCTTCAGAATAGTAGTCGAATGCATTTGCCCGACCTGACAATTCAGGGACGCTATCTGCTGGTAAGTATGCTGGAACTAAGAAAAATGATATCAAGAGGAATGAAGAAATTCCTCCAACCCAATTACCGACCTTTCTTTCGCGATTGCGATTATCAAGTCCGTTGCGCTCCATGATGGGCCCAAGAGCATTGAGCGGATATGTTTTCCCTAGTATTGTAGTGGCAGGGATATGGAGGAGAAGGTTGGTTTCAGGAGAGCCTTCTCTGCATCGGTAGTACTGGGCCTATACACAGGTTTCATGTTGGCAGTTGCAATAGCGATGAGTTTAGGTAATGATGGACTCAAAATAGCAGCTTTCTTGTGGGGCCTAACAATTGTAACTTGTGCACTGTTTCTGACGCCTTTACTAGCAATGGGGCGTAAAAGGGGAGTTCCAAATACTGATCAAGACGTGAAGAAACTTCGTGAGATTCTTGACGAATTTAACGAAGGAGTAGGTGGATGGCGAACATTATCTCATGTTAGAGGCGAGGGAATGGGAGTTTCTATCTCTCTTACGAATGCATCGAATCCTCTGATTATAATCGAAAAGGCATTACAAATAACTGAAAAATGTAAACTATCTTTCCGATTCTCGACAAGTGATCCTTATTTACGAGATAGAACATTGTTGATATTACAAGAAAAGGTGTCTTCTTCAAGAATACAGCGCAGGACAAAGTCCCTGACAATTGTTCCTGATGTCAAAATTGACAGTTCTACAATCATAACAAGAGTGATGATGCTTTGTCCACCACTTATGGTTGCAGGTTCTATGGGTTTCTACTCTGTAGCTCCTGGCCAGCCATTGCTAGTATTAATTGGAGCAACTGCAGGGGCTGTTTTGGGAATGCTGATTGTCACCAATCAAGGTAGATAATACCGGAGATGTAAAATCTACACCGGTCTTGTGCTGTTTATGCGGGAGATAACTCTATTCTGGAAAAGGCCCCGCTTGAAAGACACAGATCTCCAGCCATTGCTAGATATTGTTAGCAGCGCAGTATTCCTTTCTTACATCAAACGTACTCCGAGAGATGTAAGGATATTATTGAAAACAACTTTCAAACCAGGAAAAGTTCCAGAGGATCTTAATTCACTTTATTTTCTAGAGTTGCTGGATATTCATCATTCTCCTGATGATTCAGGCGATAGTTATGTGTTGAACCTTAGGTTATCTCATCCGATTTCAAACTTTAATGCTCGGACTGGAGGAACTTCGGCAGCGCCTGGCTGCAGCCTAAACTCTGAGGGTTTGACATATGTGCTTCACGGGGGGAATGTCAGATTGCGTCTTGTTGCAGCAATGGCTAGGCTAATGGCAAAACCAGATCGTATATCTGCTCGAAACCTCGATATAACCTCAAGTATAGATTCAGGACCTCTGAACTCTAAGCAACTCAAGTTAGCCAAATTCGCATACGACAAAGGATGGTATGACCCTAAGAGGAAAGTTAGGATATCGGAAATGGCTGAAGAAATGAAACTAGCCAGAGCGACTCTGGCCGAGCATCTATCGAGAATCGAGAGTATTGTAATGGATGATTTAATGGGGTCTTTTAGTAATCTAAAAGTCACACCTAGTGAGTATGAGATGTTCAAGGACATGGTAGTTTCCGATGGTCAAATGCTTGATTATAGCGAAGATGAACAATTCAAGTTGTTACTAGAAAACATTCACAAAAATATGCAGGACGAAGATTTGCCTGCAGATGACTGAATACAATAATACTGCAACTTTACAAGGAACTGCCAAGTAGGTCAAGACATGAGGGAAACTATGGAGCTCATCAAGAAATTGAGAGCCTCAGGTGTTCCGATTCCTAAGCATGTAGAGAATGCTATGTTGAAGATTAATATCGGAGATTTCACAAATCATAATCCTGAAGGTTTTTTCCATGACCGGCCTGTTGTATTCCTAGAAACTCCATCTGGCGGAATAAAAACAATTTCTGCACCTCATATGATTGCAACCTTGTTAGACAATTTGGAATTAGAAAAAGGGCAACATATCGTGGTATATGGGGCCAAGGGCGGATACATTAGCGCTTTAATTGCACATATAATTGGTGAAGAAGGAAAGGTTACAATTCTTGATCCTTCAGAGGAAGTGATAAACTTCATTTCAAACAATTTACGTGGTTATCCTACAGTGGAATGCCATGTGATGACTGAAAATCCAATTGTTGAATTACCCGAACTAAATCGAGTTTTAGTTACTGGGCAAATTTTGTCTTTGCCTGTTTGGTTATCTGATAATATCGAAGATGGTGGGTTTGCCATAGCACCTATTGGCACCACAAATTCCCAAAGACTACTGAAGTTAGAAAGACAAGGCGATGATTTGTTTGAAACTGATTTGGGAAGTGTTATTTTCGGCCCGTTAAACATTGAGGACACAATTGTTGCAACCCCTTCACCTGAAGAAATGGCAGAACTTGTTGAGCAGGTAGTTGAACTAATGAGTGAAGTTGGGATTATCGAGCAAGAAGATAGGTCAAAATTATACGACTTAGTTGCAGAATTACGGCAACTGCCTGATGATTTACCCCCACCGGAAGAACTCGATGACCCTTCTGAACATCCAATGATGCAACTAATCATGGAGAAAGGCGAGTGGTTTGTTAAGCTCTGGCCAATGATTCAATCAATGATGGAGCCAGAGATTGCTTCATATGCGTCATCAGATAATACTGATAATACAGATGAGAATGATAGTCATTCAGACTTTATTCCATAAGGTGATAATATGGCAGGTATGGAAACTGAAATCGCTAGATTGAAACATAAAGATGTTAAAATCAGAAGGAGAGCGGTTAGGCATCTTTTCGAAGATGATAACCCCAGAGCCCTCAAGGGTTTTGTTTCCTTACTTGACGATAAAGATCCTTGGTTTAGAAATAAATCATTGGACGCACATCGGAAATGGGCCCAAAACTCTGAGGATTTGATACCATTAATGGAGAGTAATCAACGCATTGCTGGCGAACTATTAGAGAAGGTTGATGCACCAGAAATAGCGAAAACATTACTGGAAAGCCAAGATAACTTAACCAGATCATTTGCTGCAAATAGTCTTGCACTAGAAGAAAATTTACATGAGGTTTTCGCTAATGATTCGCACCATTCAATCAGAATTGTGGCTGCTAAAAACTCCATAGATGTCGCACTGATCTCTTCTTTAATTCAGGACCTGCATTCCTCAGTACGAAGAGCAGCAATATCTACAGCCTCTAGAGAAGGACTTCACCTCGAGGCTGAAACACTTGAGCGCGGACTTTCATCCAGCGATCCTTCTCTTCGTTCACTAATCGCATCTCTTGCAGTAAAAACAGGTGGCGATATGTTGGAAAGAGCTTGTATGGATTCAAATCCTAAAGTTCGTAAAGCGATTGCAGATACATTGAGGAATGATGTTGAAGTGGTTGATGATAGAATAAATCTAATCGCCGAGGTCAGTCCAGATATTATTGTTAGATGGCTACGTTCTCGTCATGATTCAAAATCAGAATCTCTTAGATGGTCTATGATTCAAAATGCCCAATTAAATTCCAGGACACGTTCTAAATTGATTGAGCAAATGGAAGGAAGAAATGATATTGACCATGATAAATTGTCAGTTGTTAGCGAGGACAGTTCAACTTTAGTCCGCTTAGCAGCGAACAACCTATCAGCCTCCGTCTCTGAGTTGGGAGGTGAGGACTCATGACATCAGGTCTTATTTTTCACGCCGATGCAACAGATGGAGCCAGTCGAAGACTTGGCGTATCTATCGAAATAAAAGGCCCATTTGTGGGTAATATTCTCGAACTTAGATTCCCGAGGTGGATACCTGGTTCTTACTTGATAAGAGAACCTATGCAACATTTGACTAGCCTTTCAGCTACATGCGATGGGAATGATGTTGATGTTCAAAGGATTGATGTCGATGGTGTACGAATTAGGGGAGTTAGTGGTGCAAGTAAAGTAGTGGTTACTTACAAAGTATTAGCTGCCGAAATGACCTGTCGTGCCAATCATCTTGATCGCACTCATGTTCATATTATGCCACCTTATACCTGGATGCTTCCTACAAGAGGTATTGACTCCGAAAGATTGGATGGGACTCACAAAGTCACCCTTGCTAAGCCTGATGATTGGCAAACTGCAATCCAATTAGAAGGAGAAGAGGGCGAATGGTTCGCAGAAGGAAGAGATGAACTTCTGGATGCAATTATGGAATCAAATGCGAACTCTATGTATTCATTCGAAGTTCAAGGTTGTACGCAGTACCTCAAATTATGGGATTCAGGTAACCTTCCATTCCCTGAAAAAGGAGTTGATAGACTGTTAGAATCCATGAAATTAATTGCAGAAGAGCATTATGCATTGTTCGGAGTTCCAGAATGGAAAGAATACTGGACAGTGATTCACTTAACCGAATCAGGACGTGGTGGATTAGAGCACCTTAGGAGTCAGACCTCAATGATGCCACGCAAGTGCTTGCAAGAAGGTAATGAAGAGGAATGGAGGGATTTGGTTTCATTATTTAGCCACGAGTTCTTGCATCAATGGAATGTAAAGCAACTTCGTCCTCGTAACTTCCTTGATTATGACTTGCAGCGTGAGGTTCACACCGATTTACTATGGTGGTTTGAAGGACTAACTTCGTGGCTGGGAGACATTCTTTGCCTAAGAAGTGGAGCTTGGACAGAAGATGACTGGAACAAAGATTGGACTAGGAAGATGAAAAGACATAACGATCGAAATGGGATGAATCATGAATCCTTACAAGAGAGTAGCCATGATGCATGGATTCACTTGTACAAACCTAATTCGTATAGTAGAGAGGTTCAAATTTCATATTACCTAGAAGGTGAAATGGCCATATTTTGCCTAGATGTTGAATTAAGAAAGAGATCAAAGGGTGAATCTGGGATGGATGACGTGATGGCTCTCCTGTATCATGAGTTCAAACTTGAATCTAGTAATCCGGGAATAACTCATGCCGACATCAAGAGAACACTGGTAAACCTTCCTGGAGGTCGAAGGTTAGGTGTTATGCTAGATTCTCTAGTAAGTAGCCGTCAAGCACCAGATACTACAGCTGCAATGAAGTCACTGGGACTGAATATGGTTCCTGAAAAGAAGAAGGGTGGAGCATGGCTGGGAATTAATCTGAGCAATTCAAGTGGTTCTGTAAAGGTAAGAACTCATCTTACCGGTTCTCCTTGTAGAGAACTAATCCACACTGGCGATGAAATCGTAGCAATAGAGGGTTTGAGAGTTAAATCCTCTAAAGAAGTATCAGCCGCAATATACGGTAATACCGGGGTCGCTACCAACATGACGATTGCGAGAGAAGGTGTTCTGATGGAAGTAAATATTACTCCTGTGGCAGATCCAAGCCATTTGGTTAAAGTTGAGGGTAAAGGAAATAAGATCTGGGATGAAATAAAGCGCTCGAGACGCTAATCACTCATTTTTCTCAAGTTCTTCCAATAAGATGTGAATCGGTGGCATGTGATTCGCTATAGTGTGTTTACTAGTTTTTGCAGAGTATAAGTTTCCGCTAAGACTCATTGCTATTACGTCCTCCTTAGAGATACTATCAAGCCCACAGCCCGGCCATACATCCACAGTTATCTCTTCATCTCGGAGATAATTTATTAGAATCACTGGAACTCTTTTGAGTTCCAATGATATTGCTACTGAATGGCGGTGATGTCCATCCAAGATGGCTCCAGTTTCAGAATCTACCAGTAATGGTTTGGTAAACCCACCCCACCTTTTTGTCATGTCTAGCAACTTATCTCTGTTCCTAGTTTTGATTTCTTCATGGGGCTTTAACCAATCTAAAGCAACTAATGTGACATCGTCTGCTTCCCATGACATAGGCCTCTCCAAGGCGATATTTGGGATAATGCTTTGGAAAGGGTGAGCGTGACAAAAACATGGAGGAGGGCAGAGCCGCCGATGACCCAGGCATCGAAATGCATGGTCTAATTCCTCCAAATGAGGATTTAGTGCACGTTTTAGACGTGCTTTGTGCCGGCGGATTTGGCGCTTGGGTAGTTGGTGGCTCAGTAAGAGATTGTATTCTTGGAAAGATTCCAACAGATTATGATATTTGCACAGATGCAACTCCACAGCAAGTTATCGAATCATTTGACGACACCATACCAACGGGGGAAAGATACGGAACCATCACCGTAAAGAGTGGTAACTCTATGTTTGAAGTTACTACATTGCGCACTGAAACAGGCTATGGTGATGGTAGGAGGCCTGATGCAGTTGAGTGGGGAACAAGTCTTTCTATCGACCTTTCACGGCGGGATTTCACGATGAATTCAATGGCATATGATTGTGCTCGGGGGCTCTTACATGACCCCTTTAACGGTAAAGTAGACTTAGATTCAGGTATATTGAGAGCAGTTGGTGAGGCAAAACAAAGGCTATCTGAAGATGGTTTACGAATAATGCGCGCTTATCGTTTCATGGATCGTCAGGAGAAAGGGATTTGGTATCCCGATAATGATTTATCTTCTGCATTAATCGACAATCGATCTATGCTCGCACTTGTTTCAATAGAACGAGTTTGGAATGAGCTAGAGAGGATAATCGTCGGTAAAAACGCGCATGTCGTACTTTCAAGAATGAATGATGACGGAGTTCTTTCGGCAATATTCGGCTACCCATTTGCCAAAGAGATATTTGGTTTAATAGAAAAACTTCCAGAAGACTTGGAAGCTAGAATTGCAATGCTTTTCACTTATCTTAAATCGGATGAAGTTTCTTCGTTATTGAATCGTTTTAAGTGTTCAAATAAAGTAATTGGAAGGACAAAATTGTTGCACTTCCTATTGCACAAGACCCCTGATAAGTATGATTTAAGAATATATAGAAACCAACTTGGCGACGAAGTAAAGACCCATATATCCTTGATGGAGGCTATTGGTGCTGACATTTCAGATTTGGTTAAATCACTAGATTACCCAACAGATGTATCTTGCCTGATAGATGGTAGTTGGTTGATGTCTAAAACGGGATTAGGACCTGGAATCAAACTTGGACGTTTGAAAGACTGGCTTTTTAGAATACAAATAGAGAGGGGATACACTCGAATTTCACAAATAGAGACTGCGCTTTGTACGATTTCATGGACACATGGTGATCCTAGAGATTGGCCTAGGCCTAAATGGCCTTGACGCCCACAATTTATTGAGGTCGTCTATCATCGTAGGTTTATGTCCGAAGGAGTTAGTGCCCATTCTGCAACCCAGATGATTAGTGGTGGCCTAATCTTTTTAGGATTGATTTTCTCAATGGTAGGAATAGAAGGCTTAGGTTCAGGTTGCTGCGGTTTAGGAATCTGTGGCCTTGTATTTGGAGGGCTGGTTTCTGCAGCCGGTGGTGCTGCAAGCACTGCTCAAGGTAATATGGTGCTCAAACAAGACTCTTCAGGGGAATGGAAGTGGAGTGCTAATGAATTACATGGTGCTGGAGAACAGGTCCAGGGTCGTGCAGCACAATACAATGACCAATCAAATCAGATTATGTCAAGGGTTGTGTCTGAAGTCCGTGGTGGAAAGAAACTAGAGGACTTAGAAACTTCAGAATTAGATATTATTGCTAGTGCATACGGTATTGATAGTGGCTCAAAAACTCAAAAAATCGAAGCCCTTCATAGGTCAGATCTCGCCACAAAAGGTCTGCAATTAGGCGCACTTGCTACTGTAGGAGGTCTAGGAGCAGTTGGTGCATCTAAGATTGTAAAGAAAGGCCGTGAAAGAGCAATTGAACGCGCTGAAGAGTTACGTGAACAAGGCAAAGAGAAATTACGACAAAATGTTGAGCAAGGAAAATACAATCTCAACGCAGCCCTTCCTACTAACGCACAAGGCGAAACGGCAACAGAAGTTGCTGGAAATGTAGTAATGGATCAACTTTCAAAACAGATTCGTCAAAGAAACCTAACTCCTGAATCACTGATTGAACTTGGTGATTTCAATAAAGACGGTAAACTCGATCCTGTGGAAATAGCTGGTGCACTATCCGCTGCAACTGGAATGACGGTGCCTTTATTCATCGTAAAAGACTCAATCAAAGAGTTTGATACAGATGGAGATGGTACTTTAGATGCCGCTGAATTGTACCGCTTATGGAATCACCTTGGAATCGAAATCGAAGACCAATCAATGGAAGATGAACTATCTGAAATTGATTCGGTGATGGAAGAAATCGATGACCAAATCGTTACTGAAAACTTTTCAGGCCCAGGTAGAGTAATCAGGGTAAAAGATTCCAACAAGAAAGAAATCAGACTAGATGGAACATTCCTTGTAAATGGCTCCATTTTAGGTGTTGGACAATGGGTATCAGATTCAAGATACACAGTACAAGTTTCCGATTGGGAAGACATTTGGTGGGTAGGAGAAATGGTTGAAACTGGAATGTTGACTACCAGTGTAGATACAATCGATGAAGCCTACAAAGCATTGCCAACTAACTTAGAACAGTTTTGGGAAGATGAAGATTCTGCAAATGTTTCTGATGAATCAGAGGATGTTAATGAAGAGGTCGTCCATTCAGGAAGTAATGCATCTAATGTAGAACTAACCGATGGTATCGATACTGAGTTTGAACAATTGATTGTTGAAATGGAAGGTGCTAGGTTCTCAAGTGAACGTAGAGAATTAATGAATAAACAAGTTAGTGAATACTTAGTTAATCTAAGAATCAAGTCAATGGAAAGAACTCTATTAGGAGATCCTGTCTATCGAGGCGGGCAATCTGTCCATGGACTGATTGATGGTGGACCTTATGTTGGAGTGGTCAAAGTTCCAGTCTCATTTGACGAACAGATCCTATCTCTCCGTGAAGGTGATAATATCAAAATGTGGGTCAAACTAGTAGACTTCTCACCTAGTTTGAAAAGACCGGTTCTAGAAGCCAGTGAAATCATTTAATCTTCTTTTGTTCTAATTATAGCTGCAATCATTATTGCAATTGACATTGTATGAAATGATAGGAATGGCATAAATGAGTCATCTTCATCTTCGACTTCGATTACAGGTTCTTCAGTAGTATTATTTTCCATTACTGCAGGAGCAGGGTTGACTATTATTTGTCCTACCATGCCTAAACTTCTGTGAGGTTCACAATAATATTCGAATGTCCCGTTTAATCCTTGAACAAACACAAACCTGTAATCTTCGTCAGTTTTTGTGTCTCCTGAATCAAATGTCTCGTTGTCGTCAACGGCATTGTGGGGGAGAATCTGTCCATCCCAAAAGAAGCGCACAGCATCTCCTTCTTCGATGGTTATGGTAGAGGGGCTGAATCTCAAATTGGTGCTATCTACCGTTATTATCGTATCCGGGTTTACTGCATGAGTTGAATCAGCAGGACTAGCATTAACTGCTGGACTAGCTATAACTGCAAGCAAAATGGCAACTATAGCAATTCCCTTCATATCTGTAAGAAAATAAGCATCATACTTAGCCTATTGTTTTCTGAAGGTAGTTTCATCAATCTACTCTGAACAGGCAAGTTGCTGGTTTTTTGAAGAATTTATGCCTGTATTTGGCAATAATGCGATATCCAATGTCTCGAATCGGCAGAGGTATAATCCACAATATTGGAAACCACATTGAGTAGTACCACCTCATGTATAGTAGGCATCTGATTCCAGCGGCAGAACGAATATACGATTTCCCGTTTCTGAGAAGGTAGACAGAATCTGCATTCTGCTGTTTTTCAGGGAAATTAGCAATCATTACTTGGGCATCATCTGATAGAATTGGACGGTATCCTAAGTCTTGGCCTTTAGCTAAGCGTTTGTCGATGAAAGTCGCTAATCTGTGACATAGTCCACAATCGCCATCTAGTAACAAGAAGTCTCTATCGCTCATGAATCCACTTCCTCTATCGGCCAAGTCTGGACGTAAACACCTTCTGAAGCATGGACATGTTGAGGATTCATGACATCAATTCCTAACCCATATGATTCAGTTAGAGTGTTTTTGATTATCTTTGCAGTTCCATCTTTGAACACCCAAGGTGCATGTAAGGTGTATGCCATGTGCAATTTGCCCCTGTGTTCAGTGTAGAGTGAATATCTTTCGAAAAGGAAATGCTCAAGTGAGTTCTCTTCTGCAACTCTACTCTCTCCATGTATCTCACATTCTCCTTCTAATTCTACTCCATCACTAGTTCTACGTGATTTCCAAGAATATTTCTCATTACTAGCATTAAGTTTGCATTTCGCATACCTATATGGGAGGCCATAAGATCTCGGAGCATGCCAGCAAGTGATTCGACTTTGAGCATCTAGGGTGATGAAAAGAACACCAGGCTTGCCATTTTTTGTAACATATGTGCGAATATTAAACTCGGGGAATGTGGATACTCCCGGTAAAGAAGGTAGCATTCTTGGCCTTACATTCTTCATCACAAATGGAATCGTTCCGACATATGCCTTACCTTGGAATAAATCTATTTCCAGCCCTTTAGGAATATGAGGCATCAGAGCCTCAGGCTCTACTTCCCAATGCATGAAGGTTAGGTCTCTCCATTCCTGCACCAGCGCATGACTTCTTTCAGGCATAGGAAATGGAAGATGGCCCCTAGGAATTTGTCTTGCCATGTTCAACACTCAAATTATTCCAACATTGGATGCGTTAATGATTATGTTAGCCAAAGCCCAAAGTGAAATTGGTATCAGGGCCCATCCGAGTGCTTCAGAGAATGGACCTGAGCCATATGAGCCAAATGTACGGGAAATAGGGCCTCCCCATGATGCAACAAATCTGATGATAAGTGTGAGTATTCCTGCTGTCAAAGTATGTATGACTAGCATGAATGGGCCGAACAAGTAATTCACCCCTCCTGTCATAGTCAAAGCAGCTACTCCTTGAGTAAGCAATGCAGGGTGTGCTAGCCAAATGAACCATCCCATCCAAAATCCGATCAGTAGGTCTCTCTCTACATCTTCAATGTCTCTCCATTCTTGGAATCCCTTAGAATATAGATTATGGATTCGCTTGGATACAAATCCTATCTCCCAAGGAGTTCCACTCCTTGCAGCCCTAATTGCAGCACTAACAAACCAAACAATCAAAGTTATGTCTGCCCAAGTTCGTAAGTCATTATCTCCTGGAATAAATGACATGAATAGTGAAATTGAATTTACCATGAGGAAACCAACACCTCCTGCAAGTGCTACACTTCCCCATAGCGCACCCGGAATAAATGACTCCTCAGGGGCCTCGTATGTCTTTCGAGGGAGCGCTACAAATAACATCGCTAATCCAGGTCCCCAGAATAAGCCTAGAGTTGAGAAGACTGATTGTTGACCCCCAAAGCCAATCTCATCGACAGCATTGACTAAGTTTTCAGTACTAGTTGTACCACTTACTGAATAAGTAATATGGCCTGATGAATCTATGATTACAATTGAATCTGAAACTCCCAACGGCATTCTACTAGCAAATCTACTTTCACCATCATCAATCAGTATTGGCCAAGATGCATTTGTAATTCCTGCTATTGTATCTAAATCATCCATTCTTACATTCTCGCCCGTGACTATTTGCACCGCACTTACACGGCCGTCTAGTCTGTCTACTGCTTGTTCAATCTGCTTAGTCTGATCTAATGCGTTGCTGGATGCAGGTAATGTGATACCAATTATAACCGCATCTTTCCCATCTAGTAACTCATCAAGAGATACTGATGAGCCATTACCGTTCTGGTGAAGTAGGAATGATGGCGCTCTAGCATCATCTGCAACTATAGCTTCACCTCCTAAGTCCGGTATGTCGCTGGCTAAGGGAATCATTAGGATTGCCATGACTATTAGGGCAGCAATCAATGGTAATGGTAGTAAAATCCCTTGTCTGATTAAGACGAAAAGATATGTGATTACTGCAACAAAACCAGAAATTGAAAGCCAAAGGAATGCACTTGCAATTGGATCAGCATCCTCTTCTACATTAAATCTGATAATTCCAGCGTGGTCACAGTTTTTACCTGCGATTCCAGTAGTTTGTGTATCCACTGTCTTGAGACAAACAATCAGTACGTTATCACCTGCTGGCAACTTGTTTTTCCCAGTGAATACTTTTGATGGTCTTCCCATGTCATCAGTTCTTTCGACATATGTGCTGGTTGCAGTAAATCCTTCAGGACGCATATCATCGTCGTATATTCTTTTTTCATCTGGCTGAACCGGACCATAGATATTCATCGCAGTAAAATCTTCATCTAAATCATTGCACCCCCATGGTAGAGTCGCAACCATCTGGATGTGAGCTAATTTTGAATCATCAACAGTGACCTCGAATTCAGGAGAAAATAAATCTCCCTGAATCACAATTCCTCCACTGAATTGATTCGAACCCCCCCATTCGAGGTTTATGCTGTTAGGGCAATTTGTCGACGCAGACATCGAGTAAGTGATAATGTCGCCTTCTCTAGCTGTGATGTTCCCCATTGAGATCTGAGTACTCATATTGTGTGCGTCAGCAGATGATTCCCAGACATAATCAACAATCGTTCCGAAGTAAGAGAAATCTCCAATTTGAACTTGAGTATCTATTGTTACAGGATTATTTGTCTTGCACTGTAGCCACGAAACCCCCGAACCTACTTGCATGTATGCCGCAATGTAGGTTGATATGTTGAATGTTCCATTGAATCCCATCTCTAAAGGAGGCATGGATAACGGGCCAATAGAAGCGCTGCGTCCAGAACTAATCAATACGTTACCCATAGATGCGCCTTGATAATCACGTGTTAGATTGACATCATCATCATCATCACCACTGAGGTAAATTTGGTGGATGTTATTGATGTCCCATTCAACAAAGCCCGCTTCATATGTTTCGTTATTTGCTGATGCATTTGTCACCATGGACGTGAAGGAAGGAATCATGATGCACAATAGTGCGAAAAGTGCAATCCACCTCCTCTGCATGTAATACCCCAAGCACTCGGAGTTGAAGAAACCACATCATAGATGTGGGCTTCCAAGATACAACCACATTGCAATAATACCGGAGGTAATTGCTGCTGCGTTAACGGTTCCTTTAGTCATCAGACCTCTGTTCTCTAGTAATGCCCCTAGGAAACTATCTACTTGGCATCCAAGCCACCCAATAACTGCTACAAGTATTGCTAATTCGAAATTCTGGTCTGATAAAAATGCTAGAACTGCAATAATAGATGAGCCTACAAAAGCAGCAGTTTGTCCATTAGGAGAGAAACCTCCGTTTAGCCCAGGTTCACATTTTTTCATGGTTGTGATCATTCTTACCCTTTCGTCTAGGCAACCAATTTCAGATGCGAAAGTATCCGATGCGGCAACAGCAACTGATGCTGCGAAAATCCATAGGCCGTTTTCGTGGTCTCCAAGCAACCAAGATATGATTGCAACAAGTCCAGGAAGGCCGCCATTAGCTACGACATTACCCCAACTCCTGTGGCCATCACTGGATTCAGACAAGCCCTTAGCAGTCTTTTCATCAAATCTCCACTTAGTGGCTTTGTGTGATGTTCCTAAGAATCCAAGAAGAATGACCAACCATGTCCAGTGGCCTAATCCACCCACTACAAGTCCGAGAGCCGCTGCGGCATATACTCCGAGCCTGTCTAAGACTCGGTATTTTTCTGAAATGAGTACTAGGAAGCTAACAATACCGAACGTAACCAAGAGAT
>JAACDL010000204.1 GCA_009936765.1 Methanobacteriota archaeon | reverse complement strand
AGGGTCAGTGTTCGAAACTCATTGCGAACAATTGCTATGATGCGGAACGAAGAAGTTGACATTGACAGCATTATTCGAAAGGTTGGACTTTCATCCAAATCTGAGAATTATTTAGATGACCTATCACAAGGCATGCGTCAACGGCTTTCTTTAGCATGTGCATTACTTGGTGACCCGAAAATACTGGTCATGGATGAGCCTCTAAACGGACTAGACCCACTAGCTCAGAGAGCATTCTGTAACCTATTGAAAGATTTAGCATCTAAAGGAGTAGCAATAGTCATCTCTTCACACCAAGTAAACGATTTAGAGGCTTTAGTTGACAGGGTTGCACTGCTGCATCATGGACAGTTACTGATTGAAGGCACATTACCAAATGTACGCAAGAAACTCGAACTTGATGCAGACTCAGGGATCGTAGAAATGATTTGTTCAGTGACCGGAATCAATCCGGAAGACATCTCTCTTGACCTTGCCAATGATGACCTTCTGCCATTCAGACAAATAGGAGTTGAGGAAGAATGAGTGCTTACTCTCTAGGTTGGCACATCATGAAGGAACGTATGTCGGCGGGCCGTATGCTGGTGATATGGCCACTTCTTGCAATGTTCATATTATTCTCAAGTTGGGGACTGTCTGATCCAAAAGCAAATCTGCCAGCAGATTTAGTAATAGACTCTGCTTACGATGTAATGTTTGCATCCACTGCATTCATCGTTTTTTCTGCTACTATGGGGGCGGTACTAATCTCATTCGATGGAGTTAGTAGGGACCGTTTGTCTGGTGTTTTAGAAATTAAATTATCACAACCAATTAGTCGCTCAGTATATGCTAGATCTTTACTGATTGGGCACTGGGGAGCGATTTTCGTTCCTGTCCTGTTACTGAATATCATCAGTTTGGGAATTATCTGGTATAGGTTAGATGATCTTCCTAGTATGGAAGAACTATTCATTCATACCTTGGCTACAGGCCTACTATTACTGTGGTATACTTTGATTCAATTACTTGCATCTTCATGGGCCAAAGACCTAGGTTCTTCGATAGCAGTAGGATTGGGAGTATGGATGATATTCACTTTGCTGTGGCTCGTTCTAACTACTGTAACTGCAGGCTTATTTGGCGTCGGCGTTGAAAACCTCAATTCTACAGAATATATTGAAATTGAAGCAATAATGGATTTATTCTCTCCAAACGGAGTTTATCACCACTTGCTAGAATTACCACTTGATGATATTAACCGAGGGGTATCGCCTATGATTGCAAGCCTCGCTGCAATACTTTGGAGCATTATCCCGCTACAACTGTTAATACGTAGAATAGAACGAATGATTCCATGACATGTAGTGGAACACACTAAGTGTATTCTGCCCGTAGGGCAGGGTATGAAGGGAAGAATTTCTGCTTTCTTACTGGCCGCCTTGATGGCAACAATGTCGATGACAACTACCACAATGGCTGAAGATTCAGGACGCCAAATGGATGATGTTGACTGTTCAGGTTATACTTTTGAAGACCTATTCGAATACAATAATGCTGTATTCGAATTCCAAATCCTAGATGATTGGGCTACTTCTGACCTGTTCGCAAACTCTTGGGTTAATGAAAGTCGTGCAGCAGTAGTTAGAGACAACCTAGACGCTTTGTTCGAAGGATTCCCTGGAGGAGACAACGACTGGATTTCAACCGACGAAAGAGATGCTGTTCGAGAAATTGGTGCAAAATGTATTGCAGACATGTATACTCGAATAGGAATTAGAGAAGGCATGCCACACCGTGGCGGAGTTGATTGGAATGATGTTGAATTCGTCGAGGATGGAATTGGACTTGAAGAAGTAAATTTGATTCCGGATGGTCATCCTGAAGAAAGATCCTGTGCGAGTAGATACGCTCTAGCAAGTGCAGATTGCCGCGAAGTCCCAACCACAGCAACAAACAACCTAGAAATATCGATGTTCACCAAGTCGGATGAGACACATAATACCCGATTCAATAAATTAGCTAACTCTGGCGAAAGTGACTTCACGGTAGCAATGAATGCTACAAATGTCACAAGCGCAACAATGGTATTCACATTCCCATTCGT
>JAACDL010000203.1 GCA_009936765.1 Methanobacteriota archaeon | reverse complement strand
TTTCGTTGTAAAGAATGATTACTTCCACCATGAAATAACTAAGAAAATTGCTAAAACCACATTTGATGTAGGTTATTCAAATGAAAGCGGTGTACGTGAATTAGTCGATAATGCCGGAGGTTTGATGGGTGAAATTGAACTTGATGCAGAAAGGAAGGTAGTTACCGAGTTCCTCGAAGAATTAGTAAAACAACACCCTAAGGCGACTTACGGTGAAGTCATGATTAGAAAGGCACTAGAACAAGGAGCTGTTGCTAAACTATTGATTAGTGAAGGGATGAGAAAGAACATCGTCTCGATTGAATGTAAATCCTGTTCAAATGAATGGTCTGCCAGTATAGGCAGGATGGAAGCCCTTCCATCTTGTCCGAAATGTAAGGCCGATGGAGATGACTTGCTTGAACTTAGTTCGATCTCTTTGATTGATGAGGTCTCGTTACTGGCAGCGAAAGGTCGTGCAGAAGTAAAGTTCATCTCGATAGACACAGAAGAAGGGGCTCAACTCAATTCTGGTTTCGGTGGCTTGGCTGCAGTTCTTCGTTACCCAATGATGTGATCTAATGGAAATCCTTCGTCAATTAATTGAGCCATCTCTGGAGTCAGCACTTGCTGATATAGGGATTGAAGGCGACTTTTGGAAAAAGGCATTAGGGGTGAGTCGTGAGAAAGACCAAGGTGATTTATCACTGCCATGTTTTCCATTCGCCAAACAACTGGGCCGTAACCCTGCCGAAATAGCCACTGAATTATGTACTTCATTATCAGGTAATTTTGATGTTGCTGCAACTGGGGGCTATTTGAATTTCAAAGCAAGGTCTGATTGGTTAGCTTCCAATGTTCTAAAAGAGTTAGAAATGCCTGGTGAAAAGAAAGTCCTAATCGAACATACAAGTGCTAATCCAAATGGACCATTCCATGTTGGTCGTGCAAGAAATGCAATACTGGGTGATACTTTAGTTAGGTTGAATAGATTGTATGGTAATTCTGTTAGAGCAGAATATTATGTTGATGATATGGGTAAACAGGTCGGTGTAATGGCTTGGGCTTTAGCGAACCTTACAAGCGAAGACGTAGGTCGAATTCTCGAAGATGAAGATGGACTTAATCCACGTTGGGAAGGGAAGTCTGATCATGAAACAGTTCGTTGGTATCAGGCGGCTCAACAATTACGTTCAGCGGGTGATGAATCCATTGAAGATGAAATTAGTAAGTTAGTTCACGCCTCAGAGCACGGCGACGATTCTGTTCTCGATCAGTTTGAACAGGCATATCAGCCAGTACTGGACGGTATGTTGGAAACACTTTCCAGACTCGGTATTGAATTTGACACCTTTACCAAAGAATCAAAATTCGTAGTAGATGGGTCTGTATCATCATTGATGCAGAGGCTTGAACAACTGGATATTCATGGTACTGCCGACAATGGTGCCCACTTCTTGGATTTAGGACAAAGAGGTCTCAAGGGAAAGACCGATTTCTTCTATAGAAGGGGAGATGGGTCATCTTTGTATGCTACTAGAGACATTGCTTATCACATGTGGAAATGGCAACAGTGTGAGGAATTAATCAATGTTCTTGGTGAAGATCACAAGTTGCAAGCAAAGCAAGTTGGAATGACTTTGGAAGAGTTAGGAGAAAAGGTTCCAGAAGTAATGTTCTATGCATTCATTAAACTTCCAGAGGGTAAAATGAGTACTCGTAAAGGAAATGTGGTTTTCATGGATGACCTGCTTGAAGAAGCTAAAGCACAAGCAGCATCTGTTGTTCGGGAATTAAGAGGAGAAATTGACCCTGATTTGGTCGAGAAGATCGCTGAAGCCGTGGGAGTTTCAGCAGTTCGATTCAATATTACAAAAGTAAGTCCAGACAAAGGTTTCACATTCCGCTGGGAAGAAGCGTTGTCCTTTGAAGGTGAAAGTGCTCCATTCATCATGTATTCACATACAAGGGCCTGCTCAATAGCAAAGCGAGTGGGGCGCAGTCCTGATTTTGACTCCACAGGTGAAATACCTCCTGCAATGCATGAACTATTACGTGTAATGGCCTGCCATTTAGATAAGTTAAGTCATTCTGTCAGAGAGAACAAGCCACATATTTTCGCCTTCCACTTACTTGAATTAGCAACTGCTTACAATTCATTTTATCGTGA